>NZ_JBMFRG010000050.1:0-14284 GCF_049968175.1 Dissulfurimicrobium sp. | reverse complement strand
CGGAATCGATCAGAAGGCAGAAGGTAAGAGCTCCTGTGGCTCTCCAAGCAGAAAACTTCCTTGTTTTATCCATGTTTTCAAGATCTCAGCGATCTCTTTAGCCTTGACATAACTTGAAAGCGGCGATGTCGGGATTTCTTTTCCACCGATGACAATAGAACCGCTTTTAAGTTGAGCGTAGCTTACCTCGCCAAGCGGCGTCGCCTTCCCCTCTGGATAGTCTTTCCCGTAGTCGATCACTTGGGTGACTATGTCTTCATCAGAAACCCCTGTCCTAAATGCCATCTCTTCGTTTAGAATAGGTATCGGGATTCCAAGGCCTACAGCGAGCGAACAACCATACCCAAGGATACTCACCCCCACCAGCCACTTATTATTCATATTTTTTAGGTCGCCGAGCACCATAAGCGTGCCGGCCGGTCTTTTTGGGAGCCCCTTTTCGTTGTATTCTACATTAGGCTTGTGCTGGGTTCCAGCTGATACGACATATCCTATTCCACCGCCCAGGAAGATGCGCGTACCAATACCTATAGTTCTGTAATGCGGATCGTTGAACAAAGGACTCAATTGACCTGATGTGCAATAATTTGCATTTCCGAGATTAGGGCGCAAGGTCCCCATATAGGTATATATGGTTTTATTGGTTACATTTACGGCACAATTATAGTTCTGATAGGCATTTCTTGGGTTGCAGAGCTGTGCAAATGGAAGATCTTTTAATGTAACCCTCTTTTCAAGGCGCTGCCTTGGATAGCAGTGTGTTCCATAGGCCTCCGCCTTGAGCTGAACCGCCTTTCCGGCCACAAGGTCATGTATGACATGTCCACCGCCATAGAGGAATTCACCCGGATATACCTTATTTAAAGGATCGTCCTCCACAGGTTCAGTAGCTCCAATATATATATCGACAGCAGCAAGGCCTGCATAGGCTGGTACACCATTCAACCATACCTTTGATGCCTTGATGCCTGGTACGCTGTGCCCGAAATTTATAAATGCGCCTGACGAACACATGGGAGAGAATGTGCCCGTAGTCACCACATCAACCCTTCTTGCCGCCTCAACCTCGCCGTAGGATCTGACAATCCCTATCATCTCTTCGGCAGTAACCACAACGGCCTTGCCCGAGCGTATCTTTTCATTTATCTCCTGAAAGGTTTTGTTTACCTGATAGCATGCCATTATCGAGTCCCTTCAATCCAATACCGACAGGACTTTGTGCCCTTTTTCTTCCAATGTTTTGACTATAGACGTCAAGTCACTTTTTTCAAGTCTGATATAGTGCACCTTTTTTCTCGGCGACTGGGCATCAACTACCACGCTCAAGATCTTTCCGCCCATCTCTCTGATCAGCCGGATCACGTCGTCTAGCGCCCCGTCTTTTTCGGAAAGGACCACATCCAGTCTCGAACTCTTTTTTAAAAGACCTAAAAATTCAATAAATGCACCGACTATGTCGGTGTTAGTTATTATGCCGACAAGCTGCCTTTTCTCAAGCACGGGGAGGCCGCCTATCTTGTAGTGTTGCATCAATCTTGCAACTGAATCAAGACTTGCATTTGGATCGGCTGTTATGGGGTTCAAGATCATGATGTTGGATACTGTAAGCTCATCCAGCATGGATGGATAGAGATATTGCCTGATATTGCTCTCTGTCACTAGACCTTGCATCAGGCCATCTTTTACTACTGGCAGATGTCGTATCGAATGCCGACTCATCAACTCTAGCGCTTCATGTAGAGAGGCTTCAGGTTGGATTGTAACGACGTTTTTCGTCATCCAGTTCTTGACCTTCACAACAACTACCTCTCCTCACCGGTTCGGCCGGATCAATCAGCGGCCGTTTTTTAAATTTAAACTTATCATAGGATAAGGTTTTGGTCATTGCAAGTAGTGTTTTTTTTCATTATATTTTGCGGCGCAATCCAAATTTAAAAAGGAGAATGTCGTGGCCAAGCATAAAAAAATAGAACGGATCAGAGAAATCGAAAGAAGGCGGAGGCGGCGCGAAAAGAGGCTTAAGATGAGGGCCAGGGCTCAGAAGTAGGCAAGTAGGTCTATTTTTTGAGCCGCGTCTATATTATTTATTCCCGTCCCCTTCGCTTACAAGCTATGCTGGCAGTAAAATCATAGCTCAATGGTTAGATTATGAGCAGGCCTGCAGGACAACGAGGGAACTAGATTGTCCGATGATTTTGGGCCGACGGCTCTTATTTTTATGATGAAACAGGAAGCCCTTTGATTTATTGGTGGGAAGAAGTCACGAGGCCAGATATGCCTTTAATTGTTGCAAATGGCGGTTGAATTGTTCGTTTATATCAGAAGAAAGTTTTGACCATTCATTTTGGAACTCAGGGAGGGTCTCTATGTTTATTGATGCGGCAATGGCAGTGCCGTATTGTTTTGCAAGCGACTGTTGGATCCCGCCAAGCCTTCCTTGCATCTGGGCCTTGAGCTGGTCATAATAACGTTTTTTAGTAACCTCATAGGTCTTCAACAGTTGCTCGATCTGCGAGACGATTTCTTTAACTGGACTGCCTTTTAAGGCAATGATACCCGAGAACGCCCTATTGATGGACGACCATTGATCTTTATCCCTTGGGAGGATGATATTCCTCAAGATGATCTCGATAGCGCCGTTGATTACATGAGGAAGATCTTCTTTTTTTATGTCTTTAAGCCCTATCGTAAGGTCTTTTTCTTCACCGTTTATATACCTGGCCGCAAGGCGCCTACCTTTATTGAACAGTTCATCGGAGACGGCTTCATTTTTATTGGCCGCACCTAACCTCTCTGCCTTTTCCAATGCGATTTCAAGGGCACTTCGAATCTCCGCCATATCGAACTCCGTGTTAATTCATTATGCTTTTTTGCATTAATATATCAAAATTTATAAACGAATCAACGTATAAAGATTAATTATAAAACTTTGGTTGTCCGTGTATCTTATAAAAGATATTTTGTAAGGAATTTTGGTAACACTTTTTTAATATATTGACTACAAAATTTATCTATGTTAATATTTTTTAAACTTGATAAGTTCTGAAGGGAGAAGAAGACGGCCATGCACATACCAGACGGCTATTTAAGCCCTCAAACATACATACCATTATACGGCTTAACAGCAATATTTTGGGCTGCTGGCATCAAAAAGATAAGGAAATCTCTATCCGCAAGATATATCCCTTATACGGCCATGGCAGCGGCGTTTTCATTTCTTATAATGATGTTTAACATACCGATCCCTGGCGGGACAACGGGCCATGCGGTTGGAGCGGCTATTGTGGCAATCCTGCTTGGTCCATGGACGGCCGTAATAGCCATATCAATAGTCCTTATAATACAGGCCTTTGTATTTGGAGACGGCGGAATTACCGCCATAGGCGCAAATTGTTTTAATATGGCTGTGGTGGCACCATTTGTATCATATTGGATATTCATAATGATTAAAGACGGGAAGACAAACGGTTCAAGGATTAAGATAGCGGCCTTTCTATCAGGCTATATCGGCCTGGTGACTGCCTCATTGTTTGCCGCCATTGAATTCGGCATCCAGCCTTTAATTGCAGCAGCCCCTGATGGCAGGGCCTTATATGCCCCATATCCTTTATCAGTAGCTATTCCGGCGATGGTCGGCGAACATGCACTTGTATTTGGTATTTTAGAAGGTGTGGTAACACTTTTAGTATTTAATTATTTTTTTAAAAATGAGCCAGGATTAATTTATGGACTCCGAGATAATCAGGAGGCGGCATGACTTTATTTCAGAAAAAACTTTTGGTAGGTCTTGTTGTAATGGCGTTCATATCTCCTATAGGGATCATCCTACCTGAAAAATTCAAGGCGGGTGATGCATGGGGCGAATGGAATATTGACACCCTTAAAGAGCTTGTCGGATATGTGCCCGAAGGTCTAAGAAGATTGGCAGATATATGGAAGGCCCCCATACCTGATTACAATCTGGGTGGAGAAAATGCATCTTTTGCCATTCAAATCTGGTCTTATATTGTGTCAGGTATAATTGGTATATTGCTTGTAGGCTTCATCAGTTATATATTATCAAAAATTATCTTAAAAAATCACGAATGAATGTCCTTTATTGATAGCGGACTGATCCATATAGGTAGGATTATAAAAACATTATTCCTACAATGGGAATTTGCATCTAAAAACGCATTATTCCAAAGGATTGATGCGCGCATAAAACTTATTTTCTTAGTTTCTTTTATTATTATAATTTCTCTAAAAAATGAGATACATACACAGATATTTATCACAATATTCATATTTTCTCTAATGCTGTTGTCTCGATTGAACCCAATCGTTTTTTATAAAAAAATTCTAATTCTTTGGTTTATATTTGGCTTTTTAATTATTCTGCCATCCGCTTTTAATGTAATTACAGAAGGAAGAGTTGTTTTGCCAATCTTAATGCTTTCCAAATCCTATGATGTTTGGATCTATCATATTCCACAAATAATTGGTTTTACGAACGAAGGTATAGTGATTATTGTGATGTTTACATTACGAATAATAAATTCTCTTTCTCTTTCATTTTTAATTGTCTATACTACGCCATTTCATGAAATTATAAAGGCATTAAAGGTTTTTAAGATACCTGATACAATTTTAATGATTGTTATATTGTCATATAGTTATATATTTATATTTAGTAAGACAGTAGAAGAAATATATTTAGCAAAAAAGGCAAGAACATTAATAAGAAATAATGATAAAGAGTCAAGACAATGGATCGCAGGAAGAGTTGCATATATTTTTCGTAAAACACAACAGAGATATGAAGATATATTTAAAGCAATGCTAAGTAGGGGTTTTGCTAATGAAATTATGCTATATAATTTCAAAAAAATTAATATATATAATTATATAATAGCATTATTATTGTTTAGCCTTGAACTATATTGTTGTTTCATATAGATTTCATTGATGTTATAAATCAGCAAGATATAAATGAAACCTATTATAAAAATAGAAAATATATCTTATAGGTATTATGACACAATACTTGCGCTCAATGAAATATCATTCTCAATAAATAAAGGTGAAAAATTAGCGATAATAGGTGCTAACGGAAGTGGAAAATCAACATTATTACAATTAATAAGTGGGTTAATATTTCCAAATTCAGGGAAAATCTTCTTTGAAGATAAAGAGATAAATGGCAATACGTTAAAAAAAGATGATTTCTTAAAATTTTTCAGATCAAAAGTTGGATATGTTTTCCAGGAATCTGATATCCAACTATTTTGTCCAACTGTTCTTGATGAATTGTTGTATGGGCCTATGCAATTAGGACTTAGCGAAGATCAGGCTATGAAGAGAGCTGATGAAATCATGCAGCTCCTTAATATAGAAAGATTAAAACACAGGCCGTCATATATGCTTTCAGGTGGTGAAAAAAAACGAGTTGCTATAGGCTCAATATTAACGATGAATCCAGAGGTTTTGCTTTTTGACGAACCTACCAATGGACTTGATCCAAAAACACAATCATTTATTATAGATCTATTATATGCCTTAAATGATGCAGGAAAAACAATTATAATAGCAACGCATGATTTATCTCTTGTAAATGAATTAAACGCAAATATTGTAGTACTTTCAGAAGAACATAAAATTGAAAAAATAGGAAAAGCAGAAAATATATTGAAAGATCAAGACTTATTATTTAAAGTCAATCTTGTGCATAAACATGTCCACTCTCACGGCCAGATTATGCATAGGCATATACATTCCCACTACCTATTTCATAAACATTAACAGCTATTAAGAATCCGATATTGGACCTCGCTGTTTGTATTGTTTCCCTATATTCCTAAAAAACACTATTGCCTTCATAACAAATCGGGGGCATAATTTAAATTAGGAATAAGATCGGGTTAGGAGTTTTAATAATATGAAGGTCAGAAAGGCAGTTGTGCCTGTTGCGGGTCTTGGAACCAGATTTTTGCCGGCTACAAAGGCCATACCCAAAGAGATGCTTACAGTGGTTGACCGGCCTACAATCCAATATATCGTCGAAGAAGTGGTGGCCTCTGGCATAAAGGAGGTTGTACTTATCACATCTGCCGGGAAGGCCGCCATCGAGAACCACTTTGATTATTCATTCGAACTTGAGACGTACCTTGCCCAGAAGGGCAAATTCGATCTCCTTCGCGAGGTCCGCAATATTTCAAGACTTATAAACGTCGTCTCGGTCCGCCAGAAAGAACCCCTGGGGCTCGGCCACGCAGTCATGGTCTCGGAAAGCGTTATCGGCGGCGAACCGTTTGTTGTGGTGTTGGGCGATGACCTTGTCGATGCCGAGGTACCGTGCGTCTATCAGATGCTCAAGATATTTGAGCGGCTTGAAGAATCCATAGTGGCCGTACAGAAGGTATCATTAAAGGAGGTCCATAGATACGGCATTGTGGAAGGCGAGGAGATAGAGCCTGGCGTATACCGGGTGGATAGGCTTATTGAAAAACCAACTGTAGGCGCCACAAAATCGAATCTGGCCGTCATAGGTCGTTATTGTCTGCGCCCTGAGATATATGACTGCCTCCACAGGACGCTCCCAGGTATAGGGGGGGAGATACAGCTTACCGACGCGCTTGACATGATGCGCAAGGAACGGGCGCTCTATGCCTATGAATTTAAGGGTAGGCGTTTTGATGCCGGAGACAAATTGGGTTATCTTGAAGCCACTATAACCTTTGCCCTTGAACATCAGGACATCGGCGGGCCATTTAAGGAGTTTTTGAAAGGGCTCGTAAAGAATCTGGATTGATGGGTGACGAAATCGGGCGCCTTATAGACGTCGTTTTGCCGCTCCCGGTCGAACATGCGTTTACATATGCCTTAAGGCCTGGCGACCAGTTGCCGCCTATGGGCAGCCGAGTGCTTGTGCCGGTAGGGCGGAGACGGGCAATCGGCATCGTTTGGGGCGTGGCTGACAGACACCCGCCAGGCGGCGCTAGGGAGATATTGGAAATATTTGATTATGTTCCGTTTCTGCCAAGATCTATTCTAAGATTTCTTGAGTGGGTCTCGTCCTATTATTTCTATCCTATAGGCAAGGTTATTGAAGAGGCGCTTCCTCCGGGCTTTTTCTCGTCGAGGTCAAGGCGATTTGTTGATACAACAAAAACAAGGAGACGCCCTGTTTCCAAAAGACCCGAGTTTCCTTCCTGGCGAGACGAGGTCGATATAACGCTCACCTCCGAACAGAGTGCAGCGCTTAAATACATCGAGCCCGCGCTCCAGTCCGGGTCGTACATGCCTATACTCCTTCATGGAGTGACGGGAAGCGGGAAGACGGAGATCTACCTGAGGGCAGCGCAAAGCTGTCTGGATCGACAGAGAGGCGTCATCTTTATGGTGCCGGAAATCGCCATGACTACCCAAGCGGTTGGTAGGTTCATCGCAAGATTTGGGGATGAAATTGCCGTACTTCACAGCGCCCTTACCGAACGTCAGCGCCGAGATGAATGGTTGCGGATCCAGCGGAGGGAAAGCCGCCTGGTGATAGGCACACGCTCGGCCATATTCGCCCCTATTGAGGATGTCGGTCTCCTGATCGTAGATGAGGAGCATGATGCGTCTTATAAGCAGGAAGATAGGCTGAAATACAATGCCCGGGATATGGCGGTGATGAGGGCCAAGATGGATGGAGCTGTTGTAATCTTGGGGTCGGCCACCCCCTCAATCTCAAGTTACACAAATGCCGTTTCGGGGCGTTATCATCTTATAACCCTTGAGAGACGGGTAGAAGACAGGCCGTTGCCTAGGGTGACAGTTGTGGACAGACGGCGGAGAAAAAAGAAAGCAGCACCTGATGGAACAACCCAAAGGCGCCCGATCTGGCTTACGGATGTGCTTGAAATTGCCATAGGCGAGACCCTTGAGCGGCATGAGCAGACCCTTCTTTTTTTGAACCGCCGGGGTTTTGCAACCTATGTATTTTGTCCTGAATGCGGCCATGTATTCAGGTGTCCTCACTGTGAGGTGAGCCTTACTTGGCATAAAGATAGTATGCAGCAGGTTGTGTGGCCTGACAAACCTCTTGGGTATGTCGATTCGGGTGACGGGCTGGGTCGCCAGGGAGATGGGGTGCTCGTCTGCCACTACTGCGGGATGTCTAGGCCGGCCGTACCCATATGCCCAAAGTGCGGCGGTCTTGCGGCAAGGGGTGCTGGATATGGCACTGAAAGGCTTGTAAGCGACCTTGTCAAGATGTTTCCTGCGGCCAAGATTGCAAGGCTTGACAGAGATGCGGCCAAGGGGCGTGTTGAGATGGAAGGTGTTTTGAAAGACTTTCACGAAGGGCGTCTTGATATCTTGGTGGGTACACAAATGGTGACCAAGGGTCATGACTTTCCAGGACTTACGCTGGTAGGGATCATATGGGCTGACATGCCGCTCAATTTTCCCGAATATTCGGCTGCTGAACAGACATTTCAGCTCCTGACCCAGGTGGCGGGCAGGGCAGGGCGCAGCTCAAAACCGGGCCACGTGGTAATCCAGACCTTCATGCCAGATCACTATGCTTTGGAGTGTGCAGCAAGATATGATTATCTATCTTTTTATAAAAAAGAGACGGCACTTAGAAAAAAGATGTGCTATCCACCGTTTGGCAGATTGATCAATTTGAAATTTTCAGGTAACGACAATGAGATATTAAAAAAAACCGCCTTTAAGATGTTCGAAGCGGCAAAACAGGCTATTTCAAGTAATCCTGACGGTTTACGAGTCGAGATATTCGGTCCTTCACCTGCCCCAAAGGCAAGGGTGAAGGACCGATTCCGTTGGCATATACTGCTCAAATCGGAATCCATGTCCGATCTGCGGACCGCTTGTGCCAGGATGCTCTCGATACGAAATGAAGCCATTCCTGCAAGCGTGATGTTTGATGTGGATGTAGACCCTGTGAGCCTTTTATAGGGATCGCTGACGTGGACATGCCATTCTGACGATGTGCCGGCCTGCCGCTGCCACCTTTTCTTATTGACCACATCCAACCCAATCATTATTATTTTTATTTGTTCCTATTTTCTCTTTTTTGTCGGGCCGCCTGACTTCAGGATTCGATGGAGTGATTGAGAACGCCTTGACATAATAAATTAAGAGTTCAGGAGGTTTTGGATATTTTTGCCAATAAAGCGCATATTGAAAATTGTTTTCGATATTGATCCTGATGACAGGCTTGATCTTTTTAAGGCCTTTCCCGTCTTGAAGACAATTTTCAAAGAGAGAAGGCTTCATGCATCAATCAGGACATTTGGTGATATAATTTTTACATTTATAATACTTTCTGGATTATTTGGCCCCCAAGATCCCAAAAAAAATTGCGCAATATTTCTCTCATGGGGCGTCTGGTGGCCGTTTTTGGTGCTGAGCTGGTTTTTTATAGGGCGAATGTGGTGCGGGTTTTGTCCGTTCCCAGGTCTGGGACGTATTGTGCAAAGACTTGGGTTTACGTTTTGCAGGCCTGTTCCGAAATCATTTGAAAAATATGGAATATATTGGGCCATAGGACTCTTTGCGGTTATTATATGGCTAGAAGAGAGCACTGGAATCAAGGATTCCCCAAGGGCAACTGCATTTTTGATACTCTTTATCCTCATGGGGGCTACTATCAGCTCTGTCTTTTTCCCGCTCCAGGCCTGGTGTAGATATCTTTGTCCGATGGGGAGAATGACAGGGGCAGCGGCCACCTTCTCCCTTATTGAATTCAGACCTGATCATGAAAAATGCAAGGGGTGCGGCACATTTGCATGCAAGCGCGGGCGGGATGGGATGCGCGGTTGTCCTGTCTATCTAGGGGCGTTTGCCGTAAGAAACAACTTAGATTGTCTGGTATGCGGCCATTGTGTTGCCATGTGCGATAGAGATTCCCCTAGACTCAATCTAAGGAGCCCGTTTTCAGAATTGATTCTAAATAAGGGGAGGTTTATAACCTGTTCATTTATTATCCCTTTTTTAATGGGCTCTCAGCTTGCACGTTTTATATTTCATGGATTTGATGTGGAGATATGGTGTCAAAAGACAGCTATTTGTAATATGGGCATTTTTTCATCCCTGTTGATCGTCGGTTTTTTGTATGCCATGGCCTTTGTCAGGATAGGGGCACATACATTCGGTGTCACAGAAGATGAAGTATTTGGCAGGTTTTCACCCATGATTCCCATATTTGTACCTATGGCCTTTGCCGGAGAGCTTATTTACAGACTCAACTATTCACTTTCCAACGCCCCAGACTTTTTCCCTGCACTTGGCAGACAATTTGGCATCGGCCCGCTACTTTTATTGACGTTCTATATCCCTGAATGGTTTTTTCGGTTTATTGATTCATTTATTATGGCTTCCAGTGCCGTCGCCGCCCTTTATGTACTCTACAGATTCGCAAATGACGACTTTCATGGTATGGTAGGCAGATCTGGATATGCTGTCACTCAAGCCCTTATAATCATCATGGCGGCAAGCTATTTTTGCGTACTTCCGATCTGGAGATAGAAAATACTGGACGACCCGTCTTGGCCTTGTTAACAGGCCATTCCATTGAGGGCCTCGATGACACGGATCATATCCTCTGGGATGCCGCTGGTCCATTCCATCTCTTTTTTTGTGGCTGGATGTATGAGCCCGAGTCTCGATGAATGGAGCATCTGTCTTGGGATCGTGATAGACCTGCCGGCTGCCTTAAGTGTAAGCCGACCTCCATAAAGGCAGTCGCCAAGCAATGGGTGACCTATATGCGCCATATGCACCCTGATCTGATGTGTTCTTCCGGTGCGGATATCCACTGACAAAAGACTTGCGCCTGGGAGTGATTTCTCTAACGTCCATATTGTAACCGCGCGCCTACCGTTTTTTGTAAATACAGACATCTTTTTTCTTTCTCTGGGATGACGTCCTATGGGGAGATCTATAGTGCCGGTCTCCTCACGTATCTTTCCGTGCACAATTGCCATATAGGTCTTTTTTATGAGCCCTGCCTTGAATTGTTCTATGAGCGCCCAATGACTTTGATCGTTTTTAGCGGCGACCATGAGCCCTGAAGTATCCTTGTCAAGTCTGTGTACTATACCGGGCCTTATCTTTCCTCCAATACCTGACAAGTCGCGGCAATGGTGCATAAGTGCGTGTACAAGTGTCTCTTTTTCCTTGCCAGCCCCTGGGTGCACCACTATGCCAGCCGGTTTGTTGATGACTATTATGGAGTTATCCTCATAGAGGATTTCAATTGGGATCGGCAATGGCTCAATCAGGATGTCTTCAGATGGCGGGATGGATATGTCTATTATAAAACCAGCTTTGAGCCTCATGCTTGGGCTGGCGTTGTCTGTACCGCGTATTTTTATTCGGCCGGTTTCTATGAGCCTTTGGATCCTTGTCCTTGAAAGCCCAATATCTTTTGATGCAAGATATTTATCGAGCCTCTCGCCCTCTGACCCTTTTTCAACTTTGATTTCAAAGTCGGTATCTGTAGCCGGGTTGTTATGATCCAAGCCCTACTGTCTGTGCGGTCTCTGGCACAAAAATAGATTCTATGCTTTGAGCGATCTCTTCTTCGGTCTTGCCTTTGGCTACAGAGAGTTCCTTTATCAGAAGGCCCTTGGCTGTATCCATCATCTTTTTTTCTCCAAAGGATAGTGGTTTGTCCGATTGTAGGAGATATAGGTCTCTCAGCACAGCGGCAAGCTCGAATATAGATCCAGTCTTTATCTTTTCCATATATTCCCTATAGCGCCTGTTCCATGTCTGCGGGGTGAACTCTATATCCTTGTTTTGTAATATCGTATAGACTTGGTCAGCGTCATCGCCTGATATAATACATCTCAGTCCGACTTGACACGCATTTTTCTTTGGTATCATAATCTTCATATCGTTTTCAAGGATCCGCATAATATAAAAGGTATTTTCCATGCCAGCTATGAATTTTTGCTCAATTGCCTCTATTACTCCTACCCCATGGGCAGGATATACTGCAAGGTCGCCTATATTGAACATTGAAATCCCCCCTAGAATAATTAATTAATTTTTTTATTTTAACATAAAAATAGCAAAAAGGAAACTTTATATTATTAGAAATTTCCCCTTGGCACATCCTTGACAAGAGTATAAGTTAATCCTCCAATTGAAGCAGCTTGGGTTTCATGACATTTTATTAAATAATATAATTAGTTCTGATCAAATAAAAAATCATCAAGGCTATAAAAGAAAAGGATCCGACAAGACATGAGCGTTGAGACAAAGACCATGGAAGAAAAAGATGCCTGTGCAATCATCGCCTATGTAAATAAACGAGGCAACAGTACCCACGCTAATATCGTAAAGACTATTGATGCCCTCAAGAAGATGGGCCACCGCTCCGGGGATATAAACGGGGAGGGCGACGGCTGTGGCATCATGATAGATATCCCAAGAGAGCTTTGGGCAAAACGGCTTGAAGAACACGGACTCAGCATGCACCTTGCCTGGAGCAGCGCCTTTTGTGTAGGTCATATCTTGATACCTGTGAGGTCAAAGGGCCAAGCTGACGATCTCAAGTCAAAGGCGAGAGAGATAATGGAATCAAAAGGCCTCAAGCTTATCGCTGAGATTGAAGGTAATACAAGAGACCATGAACTTGGCCCAAGGGCGAGGCTTGAATCACCGATCTTCTGGCAGGTGGCTGGACTCATGTCCAACGACAATAAAGGCGATACCGCAAGGGGTCTCTTCAGCCTTCAGATGGAAATTGGCACGCAGCTCCCTGAGCTCTACGTAGCATCTTTGAGTCGACACAGCGTGGTCTATGTCCTGAGGGGGCTACCCGAGCTCCTTCCCAAGGTATTCCCGGATTTAATGGATGAGAAGACACGTTCAATCATATGTCTTGGTCACAGCCGTTATTCCACAAATACCCTATCGATTGTTGAGCGCGTCCAGCCCTTTTCAATCCTCGGGCACAACGGTGAGATAAACACCATAGAAAAACTGAGAAGTACCGGAAAATTGCTTGGTATACCTCCTGTTCCTGGCGGTAGCGATTCGCAGGATCTCAATCGGATCATAGAGGGGCTCATAAGTCTATACGACTTTGATCTTGCAGAGGCGCTTGAGATGGTATTTCCGCCGGTCCATACCGAGACGGCGCATTATTCGGATGATCTAAGGCGTCTCTATGATTTTTACCGATGGTTCTTTCCGTGTTCAGCGCAAGGGCCAGCGGCTGTAGTTGCACGTTACGGTGATATATGTTTGGGTAGCGTCGATGCCCTTGGTCTCAGACCTCTCTGGTTTGGAGAAAGCGATTATGACTATTTCCTGTCCTCGGAAAAAGGGGTTGTTGATCTTGCAAACACCATGGATGACCCGAGGCCGCTTGCACCAGGTGAAAAGATAGCGATCATCTCTGGCAGGGGAAAGAGGGCTGAGGTGCTGAACTATGGAATGCTGCAAAAAAGGCTCTTTAAACTTCTAGATTGTAGGAAAAAGGTATTTTCCGTCACAGATTATCTATATGCATCACTCCCTGATTCAAAAGCCTATGTCGGACATAAGCCGGGCAGTTGGTGGGTAGCAGGTGGGAGCTACTGTAATGCAAAGCTCGAAGATCTCTCATCCGTCAGGTACCTTGCTGCACTTGGGTGGAACAGATATGACATGGATACCTGCGTCAAAATGGCTGCCGAGGGCAAGGACGTCATAGGCTCAATGGGTCATCAGGGGCCGCTTGCAGCTTTGATGCCCGAGGATGCACTGCCCAACATCTCTGAGTTTTTCAAGGAAAACGTGGCGGTTGTGACCAACCCTGCCATAGACAGAGAGCGCGAGGCCGAACACTTCAGCACCCAGGTAATACTGGGAGACCGTCCTGATGCATATGGCGGAGGCTATCCTACACCTATAGGCCTCAAGCTAGGCAGCCCGCTTCTCTTGAGCCGCCATGGCCTTAAAGACCTAATCGGCGAAGACGATCTTGATATGCTGTGCAAGTCCCTGGATATTACAGCCATGGAGGATGTATTGAATTTCTTTACAGGTCAAAACCTTGATAGGGCCAGGGTGGCGGTGCTTGACTCGACCTTTATTCCAGGGCAAGATGGTTTAAGGTTAAGGCTTGCCAATCTGTGCAGAGATGCGTGCGAAGCCGTAAGGGCAGGTGCCGTGGTGCTTGTCTTGGATGATTCCATGAATTTTACAAATGGGCATGTATTTATAGATCCTGCCTTGACTGTAGCCCGCATAGCCAAGGTTCTGGCGGATCAAGGCCTAAGAAGGAGATGTAGTATTATAG
>NZ_JBMFRG010000049.1:0-14596 GCF_049968175.1 Dissulfurimicrobium sp. | reverse complement strand
TATTGAATATGAAAAAACAAGACCGTTTACACAAAATTATTTACAGGCCCTAATTAATTGTTGATGGTGTTGTAAAAAGTTGTCAACTGCTGCGTTGTGCTGCATCCTTTGTCACTGCGGCGTGCAGGAGGTATGCCGCATTTCTCAGGATCTGCGCACCTTGCATTTACGATTTTTACTTAACCATCTCATATAATGACTTTTAGAGATCATTAATTATTTATTGGTTCTTTTTTTTGTTGCTTTTTGTCTTGATGTCTACCTGTTGCGGCATGGACGTAGGGAGGTAAATGGTCTTTATGTCTGGCTTGCGAAATCGATGCCGCTACTTTGCATAGTGCTTATAAAAAAATATATGCCATACATCTGTGTCTGGTGGCGGTGCCTTAAAGACCAGACGCCCCCTTTTTGTAGGGTGGTCTATCTCCAATCTGAAGGCATGGAGCGCAATTGAGCCGTCAGGAAGGGGTTCTGCCGCCCCATATTTTATGTCTCCCAGGATGGGGCAACCCATGTGGGCGCATTGCGCCCTCAACTGGTGCGGGCGTCCTGTATCAGGTATCAGTTCCAGGAGATAGAGCCCGCCTTTTTCTTCAACAGTCCTCCACAAGGTGCGGGCTGGTCTTGCCAAGGGGTCGCTGAAGTCCTTCGGGAAGACCTGAACGAGGTTTCGGGTGTGATCTTTTTTGAGCATGTGTTCGAGCACCCCACTTCGGGCAGGGGGGATAGCCCTGGTGAGTGCAAGATATGTCTTGCGGATTGTGTGCATGCGCATCTGTTCCGAGAGACGCGATGCCGCCTTCGAGGTCTTTGCAAAACATACAAGCCCTGATACCGGGCGGTCGATGCGGTGTATCACACCAAGAAAGCAATTTCCAGGTTTGGACCCACTCTTTTTGATATAGCTTTTTGCCCAGTCCAGCAACGACGGATCGCCAGTTGAATCAGGCACGGTCAGGAGGCGCGCCGGTTTTGACAGCACAAGGAGGTGGTTGTCCTCATATATGATTTTTACTCCGGTCTTTTGTTGTAATGTCATACCATTGATGATATTAATCACATGACCACCTTAAAACAAAAATGGAACACTCTCAATGAAGGCCAGACATAAGCTGCCCAAGTCGATCCCATTGAAAGCAAATACTGTAAAGCCCCTTTTTCTGGAGAGGTACGCCCTTTTTGGTCTTTTTATCCTGGCCATCCTGCCGTTTCTCTTTTTCTCAAGATCTGTAAGCTGCACCTTCTACATCAGCAAATCAGCGATCTTCACCTGGGCATGGCTGATCTTTGGTATCCCATCCCTCTGGCTGTTAAGGGACGGTCGTGCGTTTGACAGATTAAAGACGCCCTTTTCCCTTTCAGTCTTGATTTTTGCCACGATGCTGGTCTTGTCCACTGTTTTTTCCATTACGCCACTTGTATCCCTTTTCGGCGTGTATGAAAGGCAATTGGGGCTCATGACGCAGATACAGGCCCTCGGCATGACATTTTTGACCATCATTATATTAAATGATGAAAAGAAGATATATCTTTTTGCCGATCTGCTTATTTTAGCAGGCGCCATAAACGCCGTAGTCGCAATCTTTCAATTTTTCGGCCTGGACTTTACCGGGTTTGATATCCCGTTGGGTACCCACGCCTATGGTCTTCAGGGTCAACCCGATCTCTTTGGTTCAGTAATGATGTTTACCATATTTCTCAATTTTGGCAGACTTTTTTCCAGTGTGAGCCCTGTCAGGCGTCTGGCGTTCGGGGTTGCGCTGCTCGTGCAGACCGCAGGCATCCTTTTCAGCCTGACAAGGGGTGCCTGGATAGGCTATCTGTCCGGCTTGTTGGTTTTTATCGTTATATTATTGAGTTTTTCAGACAGGGGGCGCAGAAAACACCACCTGAAATTTATTCTAATCGGTCTGGCGCTTTTGCTGATTATAAGTGCCGGGGCCGTATCGGTCTTCAGCGATTTTTTTGTCCCGAGGATCATGGGGCTGCTGCAAATCAAAGGGACAGCCGCAACCCGCCTGATATTGTGGCAGGAGACATTGAGATTTATATGGGACAACACCATTAATGGAAAGGTCTTCGGTGTCGGCCTGGAGTCGTTTCGGAGGGCCTTCATGCCCTTTAAGCCGCTGCACCTATCCCAGCTTGAGCCCAACGTAAACTATGACGACCCCCACAACAATTATCTTGGGATACTGGCAAAGATGGGCATAGCGGGGTTTTTGGCCTGGACCGCCATCTGGTTTCTTGCCGCAAGGTCCATCTTCAGGCTGTTCAAACAAGACCTTTTAAATGACGAGCGCGTGTTTTTGGCAGGGCTTACCGCCGGTCTCCTTGCCTATGCCGTTAACACGCTGACCATCTTTGACACCATTGTGTCTATGACGCTGTTTTATGTCTTCCTGGGCCTTATCGTTTCATTGAATAACATTGTTGCAGCCAGGGAAGATGTGCATAACGTTGCCGTTATCGAAGGAAAGGCCGGTACACCCTGGCCGTTCTTTGTCATTGTCCTTGTGATGTCTGTCCTAGTGGTTGTAAATGGCATATATTATTTCAAGGCATGGGCTGCCGATAATAATTTTCTTTATGGCCTTGGAAACATCAAGTATTATGAGGCGAACCAGAACGCCATGGCGCCTCCGGCCAGGCTTCAATTTCTGGAAACGACGCTTGCCCGCATGAATGCGGCGATGGCGCAAAATCCGATTGAATCCCATTATGCCGTCTATTATGCCCTTGCATCCAGCTATTATTATGACGTCTTGAGGCAGCAAAATCCCGATGCCGCCAAATATCAGTTAAACAAGGGGATAAAGTGGCTCCTTGTCTATAAAGACGTGACCTGGGAGCCTGAAAACTTCTATATAGCCTTGGCTGACGCGTATAACAAGCTGAACGACTTAGACAGCGCTGTCAAATATCTAAAGACAGGGGTTGATGATTGGGACCATCAGAATTTTTACATGAGATACAATCTGGCGATTATACTTGTAAGGCGGGCGGATCAAAGGGCGGCTGATGGGGATGCCGCAGGTGCGATGGCTGACCTCCACGAGGCCCTGAACCAGCTCAATAGAGGTAAGGCTGTAATCGCCCGGAGCGATGAGTTCAGACATGTCTATGGTCAGATGCTTGAGCTGGAGAAAAAGATCAGTGACAGATTGGTTGATATCAGGCGGCCGGGTTTGCCGTCCAGCCATTGATGACCCCTTGAAGCCATCGATCAGACCCGAAGCTGAGCGGGAGAATATTTTTGAGACAGGAGGTTGCCATGTGCAGATCGGCGCAATATAAAATTCATCCCATCGTAATGGGGACAAAGGTATTTGATAAGGGCATGATGACCTATCAATACGGATACGGCGAGCCTTACACTATCCCCATATATTGCTGGTATCTGGAGGGCGGCGATAGGAATATACTGATAGACACGGGAGAGATGAGTCCATTGCAATCCGAGGGCAGGGAAAGGGCCGTGGGTGGAAAGATTTACAGGTTTGAGGAGGGGTTGGGCCGATGGGGGCTGTCGCCCGAGGATATAGATATTGTCATACATACGCATCTACATAATGATCATTGTGAAAATGATTATAAATGTACTAATGCTACATTCTATGTACATGCAAAAGAAATGGAACGCATACACAACCCACATCCGCTCGATTTTCGATATAATGAAGAGTTCATATTGGATATCGAAAAGAACGGCCAGATAAAGACAATAACCCAGGATACGGAGGTCGTGCCAGGCATCCGTGTCATTCATACGCCGGCACATACCGATGGGGGTTTGACGGTAATGGTTGATACTGCCCGCGGCAAGGCGGTGATAACCGGATTTTGTCTGATAATGGAGAACTTCTATCCACCAGCAAAGATAAAGGCAATGGAGATGGAGGTCATCCCGCCCGGGACGCATGTCAATGTATATGAGGCCTATGACATCGTCTTGAGGGTGCGGGACATGGCGGACATCTTGTTACCGCTTCACGAGCCTCGGTTTGCTTCGATTGATACGATACCATGATGTATTTAACTTGTACGTAAAGAGAGGGGCCGGGGCGAGATGAGAGTTAAGGAGGGCTGGCGCCTCGGCCCTTTGGAACGAACGATGGTTATAAGGAGGCTGAAACGACATCAAACAGCATGTCAGGAGGGGTTGTCATGAGTTTAAGAAGGAGTTCTTCTTTTAATCTTTTCAGCCTGGCTCCTTCTTCTCTTGTGATTTTGCCTGCCTGCGCCTTGTTTTTTAATTCAAAAAATTCATCTCCACCAAAGATATCTTTTTTTGTCCGTACCGTTATAAATCTGCCGGTTGCCCTGTCAATAAAAGAGAATGTAGGGGTAATCTCTGCCATGCCTCTGTAGGATTGTCCTATATAGGCTACGTTGTCAACACCGGCAAGCCAGTCAAACAGCTCTTTGTGTTCCGCCTCCGGCGGGAACATCGATACAACAAACAGGTCGCTCGGGTTCACCACGGTATCCCCCCATAATTTGGCAAGGCCGTAGCTGGCCGCGCGCCATGCCATAATCCTGCCAGGGCATATTTCACCTGAAATCTCATAGACCCTGTCCAGGGAAAACTCAACAATTCTCCCGTTTTTCAATATCAATGGTGGCATCCAGAGGCTATTCGCTGCCCTATAGACCACCATCTTTGTCAAGGCCTTTTTGTCAAAGGTAATGAGGGATCGTTTGCCTTTCTCCGGGTAGCGATACATGTTTTCAACAGGTTTGAGGATCGATGGTATCTTGCTCCCGGTAAAATAGCCCTCACTCAGCATCACAGGTATCACATACGGTATCTTACCCTCGTTAAATATGGCGTGATAAACAACATCGCCAAGCTGAGGATCAGCCTTTTCGAAGAGATAGCCATGCCTTATGTCATCTCTTTCAAAACCCCATCCCTGGGCGCTTAGCGTCCTGTATAAGCGCCCCTCCAGGGAATTTGTTGCCCGCTCCCAGCCTTCCATACCTTCAGGGGTATCGCTTCCATGCATTGCTAAAATAGCGGTCTTTCGAGAAAATATATTTGTAAAACCAGTGGTTGCGTCCAACATTGCCACAATCTGTTCGGCCAGGGTCTCAACCAGGAATGGGTTGTCGTCAATAGCCCGCGTGAGCTCAACTTCACCGGCGGGATCGGCCTTTACAAGGTTTTCTCCACCTGGAGGGGTGTCCTTTAAACCGAGTATATATCTTATCTCTTCGATATGATTGGAATAAGAGGAGATAAACAAGGGCACCGCTATGATACGGTTTACGCCCCGGCTGTTTAGTTCATCCACCGCCCCTGGGATGTCGGGTTTTGTGGCCTCCAGATAACCAAGGGCCACCGGGCATGAAAACCTCTTCTTTAATTCTTCCGCCAGCGCTGAAACAGGGCCTGTCCATGTGGGATCGTCTGTCCCATGTGCTATAACAAGTATCCCGGGGCCCCTTTCAGTCTCCGCTCTTGCTGCAACAACAAAAGGAATAAAAATGGATAAAGCAATGGTCAGAATAAGACTGAATATTCTGGTTTTTTAGAAGACCTGTCATGGCTTAGACCTCCTCTTATTATTTTATTAAGTCGAAGACAGGGGCCCCTGAAATCCCCTCCCCTGTGGGTGAAAAAATGAATTCTTCGAGGCCCCTTGGGATCAAACGTCCTTAGTCACCATGTTGCCCTGCATGCGCCTCTTCGGTAGGTGCCGACAGGGGTGGGCCGAGCCTGTCTTCTCTGATCGCCTGCAAGACGTCCTTTATACCTATGCGTGGACCTTGATATATCTTGACCCCCTTTTTGTTGAGAAGCTCAAAGGGTTTTGGCCCGATAAGGTCGGTTACAAGGGCGTTTACCCCGGAATCGACAAGGATCTCCGCCGCCTTTACCCCGCGCCCTGTGGTCAGGGCCCGAGCCTGGTTTTCCCTTGCGCCCAAGACACCCGTGGCGGTGTCATAGACGAGAAAGTGGGTTGCTGTTGCAAAATGACGGGAAAAGACCGCGCCTTCATCCATGCCCATGGCCGTGATCGCTATCTTACCATTCATGACGTTTCTCCTTTTATTTATCGGGTCTCTTTTAATCCAATTGAGACAGTATGTCCTTTTTATCCGTTTTGTTTCCTTCTCCGGCCGGCAAGTACACAATTGCGCCTGCAATTTCTGCAGACAGCCGGCCTGGCCAAGCGTTTTGGTTTTTATGGCAATACATATCTACCCCCCTTTTTTTAATAAAAGACAGCCTAAAACTTTACGCCGGTCTCAACAGCGAACATGTATTTGTCGTCCTGCAGCCTGCCCTTGTCGTCTGAAAAGCCGTTGTCGGCATGGACGTAGGAGAGCTCGCCCCTTAAAAATACATTGCATGTGAGGTTGTAGGTGGGGGTGAATGTGACCGCATAGACGTCCTCCGCATCTGGGCTGTCAAGGTATATCCTGCTCTCCCCCTGATGGATATACTCAAGGCGGAGCGGGAATGAGAGCCTTTCAAGGGATGGGACTATGTAGAGGCTGGCGCCGATGGATGAGTCGTCCTTGAAGTATTTGTCCACCCTGCTGCTCCACCTCCAGTAGTCTCCGTTTACTGCCAGATACAGGCTTTTGAGGCCGTACAGGTCATCTATGGTATGGTCAATAACAATGCCCGTAAGGTGCCTGAGATCGTTCAGGTGGTAGTGGTATAGGCTCAGCCCCAGGCCGTTTACAGAGCCGTTTACGCCTACCTCCCACGAGCTTGAATCCTGTGCGCCGAGGCCCCTTGGCTCGCCGTATTCATTGAGATAGACATCGTCCGTGCGGTATTCGTCATCATCGAGCCTGTGCTTGAACATCGCGCCCCAGAGCTTCAGGTCTTCGCCAAAGGCATATGTCACCCTTGCGCCCATTGCATTATAGGGCTGCTGGGAGGCAAGCGCCCCTACAGTGACGTTTGGATTTTGAAAGGTATAGGTGCTCTCATAGCCTGAGTTGGGTTTTAAGAGACCTGTCTCTACGGAAAGGCCCTCCAGAGACCTTATGGGCTTCAGGTTTATCGAGGCGTATTCAATGCGGAAGTCCGGGGTCGTGTCATTGGGCGCATCAAAGACAGACGGGGTCGTAACGCCTCCAAGTCCGACGTTAAAACCAAGAAGCCCCCCTTCCATCTCGGACGAGAGGTCCAAAAGGAGGTTTGACAGGACGAAGTTGCTGCTCTTGTTACCTGGCCCCTCGTTTGTTGTAGAGAACCAGCCGCCGCTCACACCGCCTGTGATATTGAGGTTGTCCAGGTATGGGCTGACCAGCTTTACAATCTTTTTCTTTTCCCCTTCTTTCTCGGCGGCCCCTTCTTTTTCTCTGAGCTCTTCCTTTACCGTCTCCTGCCCCTCGCCCGCATCCTTTGCAGCAAGCCTTTCCTCAAGCTCCTGGACCCTTGTCTTCAAGGCGTCGAGGTCCTTTACCTTGGCCCTCAGCTCTTCAAGTTCTTTTCGTATTTCCTTGTCTTCAGTGTCCGCGCATACTATCCCGGCGGGCAAAAAGGTTAATAAAAACAGGATGGCTGTTATAAAAATCCATGCGCCCTCTCCTCCAAAACCATGCCTGAACAGATTTAAATTCCGTCCCATTTTAATTGGCCTCCTCTTAAATAGTATTTTTATAAAAAAAGTAACACAAATATAGCCCAATCAACCGCCAAGAGCAACCCCCGGGATCGGCAATGGATGATGTATCTCTGCTTTATAATCGAGGCGCCCCTGTCAGTTTTTCAAAACACCTTCTGAGGGTGCAGACGCCGGACGAATGATACCTGAATACAGGTATATCCTTGCCTTTTATCATATCCCTCGCCTCATTTTTGGCCTTGTGCGATATCTTGTTTGTAAAGATGACCAGGGCGTCCACGCCCTTGATCTTGGAACCCAGCCCGGTCTCAGATTTTGTAAACACCTTGAGGTTTATGCCGAATCTCTCGGCCTCGTTTTTGTATTGTCTCTCAAGCCTGTCCATGCCTCCTATCAGCGCTACGCACATAAAGCCTCACTCTCTAGTGGTCTGTAAGCGTAAAACCCCGAATCCAACCTATAACCTTGTCTTTTATTGCAAGGAGTGCCGCTGTGCATATAGGGTCCAGCTGGCTCCCGGAGAGCAGTGCGATCTCATCGAACGCCTTCTCCGGCGACATTGCCTTTCTATACGGCCTGTCTTGTATCATTGCCGAAAAGGTGTCGGCTACAGAGAGGATCCTGGCCCCGATCGGGATTTCGTTGCCCCTCAGGCCGGCTGGATAACCACCTCCGTCATATCTTTCGTGGTGGTGAAGCACCATGTCTTTGATGCCCCCTTTTTCTTTGAAACAACTCACCGCACCTATGATGGCGGCCCCTGTTTCAGGGTGTCTTTTTATGTATTGCCACTCCTCTTCGGTCAATCTCTCTTTTTTAGAGAGGATATAGTCAGGGACCCCAATCTTGCCGATGTCATGCAGGTGGCCTGCTATGTGGATCACATCGGCTTGCTGGGCTGTAAAACCTATCTTTAAGGCTATCATGTACCCTATCACCGCTACATGCTGCGAATGGTTATAGGTATGTCTGTCTTTAGCGTCTATGGCGTTTCCAAGCGCCTCGGCGAATTGATGTAGACTCACGCAGGCCCTGGTAACGCTAAGGGCCTGCGCCCCGATATCTAATTCACCCCAGTCTTCACACCACAACATTGTCCGTCCCCCTTCACGATATGAACAACCTTCCGCCCCAATAGACGATGAAAGAGACGACCCAGGCCAGGGCCAGCTCATAACCGATCATAAACAGCGGCCAGCGCCAGGAGTTTGTCTCGCGCCTTACGACCGCCACCGCGGCCATGCACGGGACATAGGTCAGCACGAACACCATCAGGGTGTAGGCGACCAGCGGGCTGTAAAACGGGTCTTTTTGAAGCGCCGTCTTGAGATCGTCCGCGCCCTCCTCTCCTGCGCCTACGCTGTAAAGGGTTCCGAGGGTGGCCACCACCACCTCCTTCGCGCCAAAGCCTGCAAACAGCGCCGTGCCTATCTTCCAATCGCCTAGACCTATGGGCTGCAGGAAAAAGGCGACCGCGTGCCCGATCCGGCCTGCAAGGCTCTGCTCAAGCTTCTTTTCAGCGAGCTCGTTTTCAAGGGCCCTGGTTTCGTTTTTGTCATGGGCCGCCTCGATCATGGTCTTATAGGTCTCCTCAAGCTGGGGATTTGCAGGGAAGCTTGAGAGAAACCACATCACTATCGATATGGCGAGGATGATGGTCCCAGCCTTTTTTATGTACAGCCATGCCCTCTCCCACATGTGGATCAATACCCCCTTGAGCGTGGGCATACGGTAGGGCGGAAGCTCCATCACAAACGGCGTGGCCGCGCCGGGCAGGAGATATTTCTTGAATATCTTCGCCATGGCTATCGCAAGGACAACGCCGAGGACATAGATGGAAAAGATGACGTGACCTGCGACATGCGGGGCGAAAAACGCCCCGGCGAGGAGCGTATAGACTGGAAGCCTTGCGCTGCAGCTCATGAGCGGGTTCACGAGGATGGTCACGATGCGGTCACGCTCGTTTTCAATGGTGCGGGTACCCATGATGGCAGGGATGTTGCAGCCGAAACCGATGAGCATAGGGATGAAGCTCTTGCCGTGCAGGCCGATCCTGTGCATCAGACGGTCCATGATGAAGGCCACCCTGGCCATGTAGCCTGAGTCCTCAAGTACGGCAATGGCAAGAAACAGCATGAGGACGTTCGGGACAAAGACCAGCACGCCGCCTGCGCCTGCAATGACGCCGTCGGTTATAAGGGATCTCAGATACCCTTCGGGCAGGATTGCGCCCACAAGGGTGGAAAGCCAATTGAACCCGCCCTCGATCCACTCCCCGGGCGGCCCGCCAAGGGTGAATGTGAGCTGAAAGACGAGCCACAGGAGCCCCAGAAAGATCGGGATCCCGAGCACGCGGTTTGTAAGCACCGCATCTATCCTGTCGGATATCGTATGGCGTATCTCGATGGTGGAGCGCACCGCCTCGCGGCATGCGCCAGAGATGAAGCCATACCTTTGGCCGGCGATGGCGGTCTCTGGGTGCTCTCCTGTCAATTTTTCAATACGCGCCGCGCCTTCCCTGACTATCCTGTCTAACTCAGGGGATCCGACCTTCTTTTGCACGTTTTTGTCGTTTTCCAAGAGTTTTACGGCCAGCCACCTTGCACCGTATCTACCTGCAACCCCCTGGAGCGCAGGGTCCTTTTCGATGAGCGTCTGTATCCTCTCGATCTCCCCCTCGATCTCGGGCCCATAGTCCACGACCTTGTCGCGCCTGGGTCCTTTTGAGCCGGCCATGGATACGGCCACGTCCAAAAGCTGTTCTATCCCCGCCCCTTTATTGCCGATTGTCTGGACGATAGGGGCGTCAAGGAGCCTTGAGAGCCTTTCAATATCAAATTCATACCCGCGCTCCCTGGCTATGTCGCTCATGTTGAAGGCCAGGACAAGCGGAGCGCCAAGCTCCATGATCTCCACGGCAAGATAGAGATTTCTCTCCAGATTGGAGGCGTCGATTATATCCACCACCACATCCGGCCGTTCATCAATTATCGCGTCCCTGGCCACCACCTCATCCTCTGAATAGGCCGTAAGGCTGTAGGTACCCGGGAGGTCGATGACCTTGATCTCATGACCACCATGCCGGCAAAGACCTTCTTTACGCTCAACGGTCACGCCCGGATAGTTTCCGACATGCTGCCTAGCGCCCGTCAGGTTGTTAAAAATGGTAGTCTTTCCTGAATTTGGATTGCCCGCAAGGGCTACTGTAATCTTCGGTCCCATTCTTTATCCCTCACCCCATTTTTTTGACTGGTTTTTTATTTAGGTATGGCATAAAATTTTAGTTTTAACGAAACAAAGGTACAAAAAAATTATCTAACTATAATCTTCTGTGCCATCCCGCGGCCCAGCATCAACCTAGATCCATTAAGTCCTATTACTACCGGCCCATTCGCGAGGTTTTGTATCATCTCGATCTCGACACCCGGTATGAGTCCGAGGACCGACAACCGACTTCTTAGCTCGCAGCCGGCCTTGACCCCTAAGAGTCGCACCCTTTTGCCATTTTCAACCATTGCAAGCGACATGACGATCTTTCCTCCATTTTTACTTATTCTTATTCGATCAATTCCACTTCTATCGATTCCGCGTCGTCTTTACGAAGGGAGAGGTGGTATCCCTTGACCTTGACGTCCACCGGATCGCCCAGCGGGGCAACGCGTTCGACCTCTACCAGAGAGCCAGGGGTTATTCCCATTGCCGCAATCCGTTTGTTTGTCTCACCACGGCCCCTGATCTTTATGACCCTGCCTTTCTGGCCAGGTTTCAATGCCTTTAGATTGGTATTGGCCATCGATTTTTTACCCCCTTGTTGTATATGTTTTTTTACAGCCTCCAGGGTCGTGGAGATACACTCTTCACAGTTTTCGTGGGAGCGGCCCTGGTCGCAGTAATAGCCAAATCCGGCAAGCCATTTTGTCCCTCCCCTGGGGCATGTCTCAACAAACTCTATAAACTGGCTCAGCCGTTCCAGGATGACCTTTGGGATCGCGTGTTCCATCTGGCAGGCGGTTTTGTCGGCGATCCCATAGTCCACTGCCAAGACGTTTACAAAGAAGTCCCGCAGGACTTCATGGCGTCGTACTATATCCTTTGCGACGGCCTTGCCGCTCTGGGTGAGCGTGACCAGGTCATGTGGGGCATAGTTGATCAGCCCCTTGTCTGCCAGGGCACGAAGTGCACCAGTAACGGATGAGTTGCCGACCTTGAGCCGTCTGGCGATGTCTTTGGGTCTGGCCGCCTGTTTTTCTGTAATGATGTGAAAAATGCCTTCCAGATAGTCTTCAAGGCTTGCGGTCAAGGTGTCTGCGGCGATCATAAATTACCCCCTTAAAATTTTCTTTTGCCTGAAAATATACGCTTTGCCGAATATTTTGTCAAAGGATTTTCAACTGGACCCCCTGCAGCTATCCGGTAAGCCCTTTCAGTCCCTTGATCTCGTCCCTTATCCTGGCCGCGCGTTCAAAATCAAGGGCCTTGGCCGCAGCCTTCATCTCTTTTTCAAGGGCCTTTATTCTTGCTTCAAGATTGATCCCGCCGTCGATGCATCCAAAGACCCCATCCTTTGTAAGATCGGTATTTCTCCGTTCATATTCATACATTGAGGATAGAGCGTCCCTTGCCGTTTTGCTTATGGTGAGCGGGGTGATGCCGTGGGTCTTATTGTACTCCATCTGGCGTCTCCGCCTCCTATGCGTTTCTGACATGGCCCTTTTCATGGATTCCGTGACCTTGTCGGCATAGAGGATCACCATGCCTTCACTGTTCCTCGACGCCCTGCCAGCGGTCTGGATTAGCGAGCGTTCGGAGCGTAGAAACCCTTCTTTATCCGCATCGAGCACCGCCACAAGGGAGACCTCTGGGATGTCAAGGCCTTCTCTCAAGAGGTTTATTCCGACAAGCACATCAAAGTCTCCACGCCTTAGACTTTGGATGAGGCGCGCCCTCTCGACAGTCTTTATGTCTGAATGCAGGTACTCGACCCTTACTCCGACCGATGCATAATATTCGGTCAGGTCCTCGGCCATTCGTTTTGTGAGGGTGGTGACGAGCACCCTTTCATTCCGCTCAACCCTCTTCCTGATCTCGTAGAGCAGGTCGTCTACCTGGGTGCTGGCAGGTCTTACTTCCATTATAGGGTCCAGAAGACCGGTGGGTCTTATGATCTGTTCGACGACGTGCAGGCCTGCCTTCCCCAGCTCATAGGGCCCAGGAGTGGCCGAGACATATATGACTTGGCCTATCGCCTTTTCGAATTCATCGAAGCGAAGAGGCCTGTTGTCGAGGGCGGAAGGGAGCCTGAAGCCGAACTCCACCAATGTCTCCTTTCTCGATCTGTCGCCGGCGTACATGCCGCCGATTTGCGGTATGGTTATATGGCTTTCGTCTATAAAGACCAGAAAATCTCTGGGGAAATATTCGATGAGCGTCGGGGGTGGAACACCCGGCGCCCGGCCTGAAAGGTGCCTTGAATAGTTCTCTATCCCGTGGCACCAACCTAGCTCTTGAAGCATCTCGAGGTCCAGATTTGTACGCTGCTCCAGGCGTTGGGCCTCGACGAGTCTGCCCTTGGATTCAAAGAACATGAGCCGTTCTTCAAGCTCGGCCTTTATGCCGAGTATCGCCTGTTTAAGCTCGCCTTCAGTAGTGACATAATGGCTCGACGGGTAGATGACCGTGTCTCTCAAGGCGCCGATGGTCTTGCCTGTGAGGGAATCTATGAGACTTAAGGCCTCGATTTCATCCCCGAAGAGTTCAACCCTTACGGCACGTTCTTCTTCGTGGGCAGGGAATATGTCGATTATGTCGCCCCTTACCCTGAACGTACCCCGGTGAAAGTCCACCTCATTTCGTTCATAGAGCATGGCGACGAGTCTTTCGATGATGTATTCCCGCGGTCGGTTATCGCCTATACGGAGGTATAGCTGCATCTTTTCATATTCCTCAGGGGGGCCGAGGCCGTAGATGCAGGAGACGCTTGCGACTATAATGACGTCCCGCCTGGTAAGGAGCGAGCGTGTGGCGCTGTGCCTGAGCCTGTCTATGAAGTCGTTTATGGCCGAGTCCTTTTCAATATAAGTATCGGATTGTGGGATATAGGCCTCGGGTTGATAGTAATCGTAGTAGCTTACAAAATATTCAACCGCATTTTCCGGGAACATGGCCTTGAATTCACCGAACAATTGGGCAGCCAGGGTCTTGTTTGGGGCGATCACCAGGGCCGGTCTTTGCATCGAGGCGATCACATTCGCCATAGTGAAGGTCTTGCCCGATCCGGTTACGCCAAGGAGCACCTGGTGCTTACACCCCCTTTTGAGGCCGTCAACGAGGTGCTTTATGGCCTCAGGTTGGTCTCCGCACGGCTGAAAGGGCGATTGTATTTTAAAAGGACGTATTTTTTCTGGCATTAAAATCCCTTGTAGTCTTTAAAAGATAAGACTACTATTTTAATCTTTTAAGCCAGAAGATGAAACCATAGGGGAAGGTCATGTCTGAAAGAACAAAAAGGGTTCGCGTCAGGTTTGCGCCGAGTCCGACAGGATATCTCCACATAGGGGGTGCAAGAACGGCTATCTACAATTGGATTTTCGCCAGAAAGCACAAGGGGGATTTTATTTTGCGTATAGAAGACACTGACGCCGAGCGTTCGACTGCGGAATCCATCGAGGGCATATTGGACGGGCTTAGGTGGCTCGGGATCGACTGGGATGAGGGTCCGTATTTTCAGTCAGCCAACATAGATGCGCACAAGAAGGCCGCGATGAGGTTGATTGAGCTTGGTCATGCCTACAGGTGTTTCTGTACCAAAGAAGAGCTTGATACAAAGCGCGAGACGGCGAAGGCATTAAAACAACCCTACAAATACGACCGCACATGCAGGGATTTAAGTCCTGCGAAGGCGGCTGAAATGGAGGCAAGGGGTATTCCGTACGTTGTCCGTTTCAAGACGCCCGATTCGGAAGACACTCTTGTTTTCAACGATCTTGTCTATGGCCCGATAGAAA
>NZ_JBMFRG010000048.1:0-14712 GCF_049968175.1 Dissulfurimicrobium sp. | reverse complement strand
GTGTCAGGGGTTAAAACTATCATCCTTATATCCTTGATATCTTCTACAAGGGGCATATCTTTTAAGTATTCACGCACTTCATTATGGAGTTCCTCCGGCGAGGCCTTTTCTATTAGATACTCAAGGTTTGTAAAGATCAGGATCACAGCAATAGCCGCCAGCACGACACCAACTATAATGGAACCGACGGCGTCCCAATAGATATGTCCTGTAAACCTGGTCAACAATACAGCGACCGCTGCCAGAAATAGGCCGAATACAGCGGCGCTGTCCTCGAGAAGGACCGCCAGATTTGCGGTATCACAATCTTTTTTATCAATAATTGCAACCACGAGCGAACTTCCTTCAGCGATGAAGGAGACCGCCAGCACTGCAAGCGTCCAGTTGGTTATCAGTGGTTCACGGGGATATACCAGGGCCACTATGCCGTGATATATCGTAACGCCGGCACCAACGAAAAATATTCCGCACGCGGAGATAAGCCCCCATACATAACGCTCTTGCCCCCTCCCAAATGGAAATTCCTTAGATGGTCCGATCTTGCTCCTTATGATCCCGACCCATATGAATCCCTGGTTGAGCGTATCGGCGAGGGAATGGACAGCCTCGGCTAACATTGAGGCGCTCCCACTTGAAAAGGCCACTATGAATTTGAGACAGGTGATCAAAAAATTTGCAGTTATAGCGACCTTTACCGATCTCATCGCCCCATTGCCCCACGCCTGTCTTTTCCAGTGGAAATACGGCGATGAATATCTTGCATAGCTGGATTTTGGGATTCAAACGGCCCAACTTCTATAATCTCATCCTTCAATGTCTTTCCTTTCCTAAGTATGCGTATCGACGCCTTAGAACCCTCATCCTTAAAAAGGAGATCCAGCTTGAGATCTTCGACAGTCTTCAGCGGTCTGCCATCAAAGGCCAGGATCACGTCACCAGCGCGAAGCCCGCTGGATTGCGCCACGCTGCCTGGCATCACCTCTTTTATTATCAGCCTTCCGCCTTTATCATCAAGCAATACACCCAGCTTGGCGGAAAAGGGGGCGGGGACATCGGATGGAAAGAGAAAATAGTCTGCCATGCCCCTTTCGATATTTTCGCGTCCGCCTGCTATGATTATGGCCTGACTGTCATCACCTCGTCTGAAAAGACGCGATGGAATACCATAGCCAAAGGCCACATGACCGGCACCGGCAAGCACCACCATCTGCCGTTTTGGATTGTTATCAAGATATTCATAGATGCCTTTGGCCATGGCCTCGTCCCAAAGGACCTGGGCCTCAAAGAACCTTTCGAAATCTTCTGCAACGCCTTCAGGGTGATTGTCAAAGACATTTCTTAACAAGTTCCTGTATGCGGCATTGGAGAGATCAATGTCTTTAGGGATCTCCTTTTTTTCATCTGTGGTCAGTGAGGAGAGGCCGTCTCTTGCCACCTTGCGTGATATCTCGGACCTGAGATTCAGCGCCACAATGGGGATGCTATGGGCCTTACAAAATTCTATTATCGGCCTGTAGAGATGGTAATCGTAACCCCATCGTTTGTAATATTCAGTCTTTGTCAAAAACTGCCTCTCATCTATCTCACCTTTAAGATACCGGTCTATAAATACCTGGAACGGGTGCTGAAACATCTCCATACCTACTGCTATCTTTCTGCCTCGTCTGCAAAGGCCTTTGATCACCTGAAGTTCGGCAAGATGATGGCCAAAGTTGTCGTGGCGTTCCCCGAAAAAGATCACCCGCTTTGATGCCACCTTGTCGAGTATATCATCGAGGCTTGAGATGTCTTTTGATGCGATCCCAGACACCTCAGGCATAACCTCCAGTCCTATCCCGTCCCTTGTGGTCTTTTGACCCTTATCTACTACCGTTCCGTTTTCAAATCTCAAAAAACTGTATCTGCCGCAATGAAGGAGCTTCATCTGGACGGCGACCAGCTCTTTTTCCGACGAGGCATTTATAACAACCGCAACCTCTTTCGAATTAAACGGGTTTGATCTGACATCCACGGACACCCCGTTTTTTATATCTCCCTGAAGTGGCTTGACGCCGCAGTCCGCGGCGGCCTGATCCCCCAGTGCTATAAAAGAACCATCTTTAAGCCCGTCATGGCTTACTGTTGAACCCATTTCCAGTTCTGAAAAACCAATGTGTCTTAAAAATCTTACAAACCCGGCATATAGGCGTCTTTCAACCTCACTTTGAGGCATTACAAAATACCTCTTTTCGGCACCGAAGAGCCGGGAAAGCACTGTAGGGAATTCTTCTGAAGAAAGTTGCCTGAAAATATCGTAATTTGGATCAAGAGTTACACTTAACACCTGATCCAACGGCCCCAAATTGATGATATTTTTTTTGGCGTCGATCTTTTTCCACAAGGTCTTCGCCCCTGAGGCCGTCTCGACAAGCATCGGAACGTCCAGCACATATGGAATTTCAGTATGTTGCTCTATGATGATTCCTGTCGCAGATGGGTCCATTGTAATGGAAAGTATAGGCACATCGGATCTACCAAGCCACTCGCTAAAAAAATATGAAAGGTCCTTCCCCGATACCTGGCTGAAGATATGTTCAAGGTCATTCCATGACACCACCTTGAAACTATAGTCAGAAACCAGCTTTTTTATGGCTTTATAAAATGCCTCATTTCCTATCTCATGCCTAAGCATATGGAAGACAAAGGCGCACTTGTCATAGCCTACGGCCTTTGCGGCCTTGTCAAACTGCGAGGCGAAGTCATGAATGGGCAGGGTATTATCTTTATGTACATAGCTCTGGTAATTGATCAACATGTCATGCCTTGCGGCCTTTCCCTCCCCTTTCCTTTCCTTGTAAAGGTAATCGGCAAGATAGGTGGTAAGTCCCTCGCACCAGTTGCCCTGTCCATAGTCCACATAAATGGAGTTTCCAAACCATGAGTGGAGTATCTCGTGTCCAAAAGAGGTGTCGACTATAAACGGCAGCCTGATGACCTGCTGGCCGAGAAGGGTATAGGTGGCAAAACCAAGCCCAGTCGGGGCCATGTTTTCCACAACTGCAAAACGTTTGAATGGATACGGCCCTATCAACCCCTCATAGAACTTAATATAGTCTCTCGCCTTTTTCAGGTAGGTACTGGCAAGTCCACTGTCTTCTGGAAAAAGATAGGCGTACAGCCCTATACTGCCGCAGTCCAACTTACTTATCTGATACTGGCCTATGACAAGGGATACATCGTCTCTGGGATGAGGAAAATCAAAAACATAGGTCACATATTTCTTATCACCCCTATTATCCGTCGTCCCTTTTTCTTCTATATCGTCCGCCTCGGAGACGGCAACAAGCCCTTTTGGTATCGTGGCACTCAATCTATAATAGGCAAGCCCTTCAAAGATAGGGCACCAGTTATCCAGCAGTGCCACAAAGTCAGATCGTTTCATCACATCAGTCACATCAGTACGATCTGTTGGATCCGGTTGGATGTTCCTTTCAAAACGGATGACAACATCGGCCCCTTTTTGGGGGGCGGATATCTTAAAAAACCAACTATCAGATTCAGGTTTAGGGGTCACCACCTTCCCATTGATCTTGATCTCCTTGAGATCAAACCCTTTCTTGCGGAATACAGCCTCCGTCAAGGGTTTCAGCCTCGTTATAGCCTCTCCAAAGATTTTGTGTCTTGCCGGATCAAACCTCACCGTTATGTCCATAGATCTTGATTCATCCGTTATGACCATGGCCTTCGCAAAAACAACCTCTACCCTCCCGGCACAAAAAAGAAATACCGCAAAAAAGATAGACGACAGAAACAGATTGTATCTCATAACTCCCACTTCCTTATATCCTCAGATAAGTGTATAACCCCCGTCCGGCAGGACGAAAAAATATTTGCAATAACCCATTGACGCACATGTCGTTTTTATTATAGATAAACCATTGACGACCATGTACTCAAACTAAGATAACCGGTTTTTTAGACAAATTAAACACGATTAAATATGCAGCATAAGGTTATGCCTTGAAACCGATACGAAACAGCAATGGCAAAAACAGAAAACGCGATTCGGCGTGGTTTTTTTGGGTTATAATGCTACCCTCCTTATTTTTTCTTATTATCTGGTCAGTATTTGGGCCATTTGGAGTATGGAGGCTCGAAAAAATAAAAAATAGGCGTTCGCAGCTTGCGGCAGAAAATATAAACAAGGCGAAGCTCAATGCAGAGATGGAAGAAGATATCAAGCGCCTCAAGATAGATCCTAATTATCAGGAACAAGTTATAAGGAAAAGGCTCGGATTCGTCAAAAACGGTGAGATAGTATATGAGTTTATAGATAAAAAAAGGGATAAAAACTAGATCGATTATGCTAAATGTGAAGACAATAACAGAGTTTATGCAATATCTTACAAGCGGGCAGTGGGAAGAGGATTTTGAATGCCGGACCCCAGACGGTCAGGCCGAGATGCTTGACCTGATAGAAACTATTTTTGACCTTTGCGAGGCTGCTGACAGCATATTGACCAAAAGGCTATATAAACAAATGGGGGGAATTATCAAGGCATAGAATAATCTCAAATGGAAAGATTTAGATATCTGGCAGATGGAGAAAATCCCGAGAGAGACGCATGGATCGCAAATTTTTTTACCGAAAATCACCTGGCCTATGAGGCATTTCCCCACAAGGTCGCATCCCCTGAGCAACTTAAATTTGTCGTATTCCTTGACAAGCAGCCTTATTATTATCCATGTACCCAGGAGCTCTTCGAAAAGATAGTAGATAAAAAAGGGGCTGAGACATTGGCCCTTGAATATTTGAAGGTCTGGGAACGCCTTGAGCCACTCGTGACATCTGTCATAGAATCTCCATATAGAAGAGACTTCCTCTTGAGCCTTCTAAAGATAAAATTCAGACACGAGACTGCTTCATATGTCCTTTTACCTTCAAGATTGGAAAAGAGACTGCTTCAGATATTTACAAGGGTAAGCGAGATAGACCGTCCGCTTTCCAAGATGAAAGAGGCCCAAAACAGCCGCATGGCGGCTATCTTGAGATCAGAAGCCTTCCATGAAGCGCTCAATGATCCTGCGGGTATAGAGGCATCGAGCCTTGCCTCGCTTGACAAATTGGCTGTAGATATCCGTTTGTTGCAGCTAAAACGCCTTATTTCACTTTCGAGCCATTCCGAACTCTGGGCAAATGGCGCGCCATCGGCTCTGAAAAAAGATGGACTCCTTTCTATGATGAGGTATAAACCGGCAGGGACGGGTTGGCAATGGCTTGTAGATACCATTAAAGGCTGGCTGTCATCTGGTCAACGGCGTTATGTCTTATGGATGGGTGTTCATTCCGGCGAACTTATACTGGACCTCGCCATGATCCGTATCCTTATAAGTCTGGGCATAAAGGTCATTATAGCCGTCAAAAAGGCGTTTTATTATAATGCGGTCACTATAGCTGACATGCTTGAAGACCCGTTTATCCAAGAGGCTATAGGCAAGGCCGAGATCATAACCAGTCCCGCTATTTCAAAAAAGGACCTCCTTGGCAAGCTCCAAAGCGACACAATGCTTTTTATAATTCATGACGGTACTCAGGAACGTTTTAATCCGCTCTTGGTGTCAATAACATTTTCAAGGGTGTTCAAAGAGGTGGATGCAATAGTTTTAAGGAGTAAAACCGACGCCCACTGCATATTGCAAGGCCCGTTTCAATTTACAAGGGATATCTTGGCCATTTATGCAGACGGCGATGGGGCTGTCACGTTAATAGAAAAACCCAGGCACAAATTAGCCGTGCGTTTTTCAGAAACAGATCTCAGGACCAAGGCCGACACCCTTATTTATCACATGCGTACCCAAAAGCAGCGTGGCAAGACCATTGTGTTCTACAGCGCCATAGTAGGAAGCATCCCGCATCAGATGGAAACTGCCAAGGAAATACTGAGGGTATTTGTAAACTATTTGAGAAAAAAGCAGGAAAATGTGCTGGTCATAAACCCTGCTGAACATTTTGAACCAGGAATGGATGCAGATGACCTCATGTATATGTGGGAGATCGTACAGCGCAGTGGTTTGATCGATATTTGGCGCTTTCAAACAGTGGAAGACATTGAAAAGGCCTTCGAGTTGATGAAAAGAAAGGTCCCGCCTGAATGGGTCGGCAAAGATGCCACCTACAGCACTGGCTGCACAAAGGAGATGCAAATTGCACTGGATGTCCAAAAAAGTTACCCCGAGATGCAAATTATAGGACCGAGCTGGGACAAATTTTTAAGGAGAAAGGAATATGGCGTCGGAAAACTTTATGACAGGGTGCTGGGGGATGATTTTGCGTATTAGATTGATCGTATCCGATCGAAATTTGATGGCATCGCAAAAAGCCGCCGACTGCCGTGTTGCGCTGTATTCTTTGTCACTGCGGCGTACAGGAGGTAGCCTCATTCCTCAGGATCTGCACGCTTGCATTCACGATTTTTGCTTAGCCATCTCATATAAAATGACTTTTTACGAGATCATCACATAAATCAAGAAATAATATTAAAGGGAGAACGTTAAAAAATTGTCAAAACAGATAGGACTGAAGGCGCCGACGCGAAACATACAAAGGACATTCGATGACAACGAACTTGCCCTAATGTTGTATGGAGAGCACGGGAAAAACTTAAAGGTTATAGAAAATACACTCCATGTAGCTATAAGTGTAAGGGGTAATCAGGTTACGCTCACGGGTGAACAGATGGACATCGAAATTGCTGACAGGGCATGTATGGAGCTATATGATCTGGTGAAGTCAGGCTATTCCCTATATCCCAAGGATGTTGAATTCGCCTTACGCATCTTGACGGAAAACCCTGATGCTGGCCTGAAGACGATATTCCAGGACAAGCTTTTCATCAGTTCGGGCAAACGTGTCATCACGCCAAAGAGCCTCAATCAAAGTCTATACACAGAGGCCATACGTACGCATGATATAGTCTTCGGCATAGGTCCTGCTGGGACAGGAAAGACATATCTTGCAATGGCTATGGCCGTATCATTTTTGCTGAGAGATAAGGTCAAAAGGATCATATTGACCAGACCGGCTGTTGAAGCCGGCGAAAAACTAGGTTTCCTCCCAGGTGATCTTGCAGAAAAGGTCAATCCATATCTTAGACCCTTATATGATGCCCTATATGACATGTTATCTTTTGAAAAGGTATTGAATTTGATAGAGCGACAGGTGATTGAGGTCGCCCCGCTTGCCTTTATGCGAGGCAGGACATTAAACGATGCCTTTGTAATATTAGACGAGGCCCAAAACACCACCTCTGAGCAGATGAAGATGTTTCTTACAAGACTTGGTTTTCATTCAAAGGCCGTGGTCACCGGCGACATAACCCAGATAGACCTGCCAGAAAAACAGTTGTCAGGGCTGATAGAAACACAAGAGATATTAAGTGGGATAGATGGCATCGCATTCATCCAATTCACTAAAAACGACGTGGTGAGGCACAGGCTGGTAAGTCAAATCATCGAGGCATACGAAAGAAAAGAAAGGCGCTGCCACGCCCAATACCGCGGAGAAAACTGTGTTTAAGTTGAAGGGAATAAAATAAATGGCGGTATTGATACGGATAGAACATGACAATGCAAATGGCTTCAACCTAGTCCTTATAAAACGGTCGCTCTCCATCCTCATGAGGGGCATCGGCAAAAAAGATGCCGAACTGAGCATCCTATTAACCGGAGACAAAGGTATAATCGCCATTAACAAGGAATGGTTCGATAGGCCATGGCCGACGAATGTGATCTCGTTCGGCCAGGCTGACGGCGCTGCGACCCAGCATCAGGTTGGGCTTATGGGAGATATAGTGGTATCTATAGATGCTGCAGCCAGGGAGGCTGTAGAGATGGGCGTCAGCCTTGACGAGAGGCTTATTGATCTCTTGATCCATGGACTTGCGCACATATTAGGGGAAGATCATGAATTAGGCGAGGCCCATGCGGAACGCATGAGAAATAAAGAGCGTGAGCTCAGAGATATTTTGATCAAGGAGAAAAGGATGGCTGATCTTTGTATAAATATTGATCATATCGCTACAATAAGGGAGGCAAGGGGCATAACCGAACCTGATCCGATAATGGCAGCTGGCATTGTTGAACTTGCAGGCGCGGATGGAGTCGTTGTGCACCTTCGTGAGGACAGAAGGCACATAAAAGACAGGGATGTACGGATATTGCGCGAGGTCATAAAGACGCGGCTTACGCTTGAAATGGCGGCGACGGATGAGATGATAGGGATTGCCTCTGAGATTAAGCCCGATATTGTAACGCTCGTTCCCGAAAAGAGACAAGAGCTCACTACAGAGGGTGGCCTGGATGTCGTCAGGCTTGAAGACGATTTGGAAAGGGCTGTATCCAGGTTGCATGATGCAAATATACCGGTAAGTCTGTTTATCGAACCTGAAAAAAGACAGATTGAGGCTGCACAGAGGACAAGGGCGGAATGCGTTGAAATCCATACAGGGAGATATGCTGACGCACCTGATCATGAGACCGAAGAACGAGAATTTGAACGTATCGCGAATGCAGCTAGGTTTGCTTATGATGTTGGATTAAGGGTCCATGCCGGCCACGGCCTTAACTACAGAAACACGGCCAGATTATGCCAATTGAGTGAAATAGCTGAATTCAGCATCGGTCACTCGATCATAGCACGGGCTGTACTCGTTGGCCTCGAAAAGGCCGTAAAAGAGATGCTCTCAATTGTCAAACGCGGCCATTTGGCCTGATGCCATGATCATCGGTATAGGCGTTGATATCGTCCACATACCAAGAATAAAAAGGGCTGTGCTTCGCTGGGGAGGGCGTTTCACCTCTCGCATCTTCACTGAAGATGAGCTTGAATATTATCTCGGGCGCAAGGATCCCTATCAGGGTCTCGCCCTTTGTTTTGCAGCCAAGGAGGCATGTTCAAAGGCGCTCGGTGTGGGTATCGGCAAGACTATGGGGTGGCGCGATGTATCTATAACACATTTGGCGTCTGGCAAACCCATGTTAAACCTAACCGGTTCGGCCTTCAAAATATCGCAAGAGTTGGGTGCAAGTCTGTGGCATGTAAGTTTAAGTCATGAAGCAGCTTATGGTGTAGCGATGGTCGTGGCAGAGACTTAAGAAGCGGTCAGGCGAGATCCTTCACCGTCTGCCTGAATACCTCGGCAAAATCCTCAGGATAGTGACCGGTCACCCAGCGTCCTTGACGTTCGCTGAACGCCCCTGGCGATTGGGGGTGCCGCGGCAGGAAACAATAAAAAAGCCGCTGGTCGGGGTCTGGATTGTCAAACCTCTTTGAGACCTCATAACATGTAATCATCTCCGCCCCAAGGCGATGAAGACCTTTCATGACCAGATAGATAGCGGCGTCAAGGGATTTCCTAGTCCCTGCATCGGCCTCAAGGATATTTCCAGCCCTCACCTTTGTCATTATCTGCACCTCGCCCTGTGAACGCTGGGCCTTGGGCGTATGCACGATGACATGTTCATCTTCATATATGACAAGACTTTTCGGAAGATCATCCCGAAAGTCGAGCCTCTTGTTTGAATATATCGCATTGATATAGGCATCAAAAAAAGAAATATTATAATATCTGCGGTAATGGGCTGCAAACCTTGCCGCCTGGTCACCGATGGTATAAGTTGGGAATCTGCCTTCACCGCATGTTGCAACGGCGTCCTTTGGTATCAGGGCGAATTGCTGGTGTATCTGCTGATGCGAGGCATGAAGCCTGTATCCTGACGGTGAAAAATCGAAACCGTAGTTCCAGCCCCAAAGCGTAGCATTGAAGGGGATATCTTTACCTGTCATCATCATTTTCTTAACAGCAGAATAGAGCATTGATCTCAGCCCCTCCAGGGTTTCAAAAGACAGATCTTTATAACCAGACAGCGGGATGCCGAGCGAGACGGCAAGCTGGACGTATATACGCTGGTAATAGAGCGCCCTGAGGCCGATGATGTCTTCATGCTTGAGTCTTTCTATGCTGTATCTGATACTGTCGTGGGCCATATTTGATGCATAATGCCCCCATGGAATATAGCTATTGGCCCTCATGTATTCCCATACGTGCGTCTCGCCTTCAGGGCCATATTCGCCTACTATGGGATTTGGACCCTGAACGCCTGGATTCAGCACCATGGCCTTTTTATAATCATTAGGAAGCGCCTCGTTATTCGCCACCACTTCGAAGAGTTCATAGTCTTTGATGAGCGGACGCTGATTCCCGTTTGCATCTTCTAAATAGCAAAGCCCACATGGCTCCTTGTTGGAATCAAATTCCATATCGCAAGAGATTTCTGCTATCGCCTTCAGAACATCTGCATCTTTGCTTGTCTGTGCGAGGGCGAGCAGAATTGTCCTCGGGAGATCAGAGAGCCTATAAGGTCTGCCGTTTTTGTCTTTGAGCCGTCCTTTCAGCAGGTCAGCCAAAATACGCGACCGGTCTTCTTTTTGCCCTACCCCATGCCTGAATCTAAAGCTCTCCATAGTTAATGTTCTGTTATCGGCCTGCGGCTTCAGGATATAGGTAGCGCCCCAAAACGGAAATGGATTTGGGACCTCATAGACCTCCTCAGCCCCGATTATCTCGAGATCGTCGGACGGGAAATTAACCGAATTATCGACCTCAACGCCACCTTCAGCAAGACTACCTATCCGCATCAATATCTTGTTCTTTCTCAAATTTTTTACAGTAAAAGACGGAGAATGTAAAAGACACAAGAAAGAACCATCTGGTTTTACACATGTATAAGGTAAATCAATATCCATCTATCCTATTCACAAATATCCTTTTGATAATAACCTTAATTCAACAACATCGGTTTTACATCATATTTATTTTCAACTATTGTTAGTATGTGTTTTATTTTTCTTGGTGCCCCTTGTTCCTTTATAACTACTCTATATAGATTATCTCTATTTTTTAAAGTTGTATTAAATCCATCTTTTGCAAGATATTTTTTTAATTTTTTGGCATTGACCGCCTTTTTAAAGGCTGCAACTTGAATAGTATATGTCTTAAACTCTTTCTTTGTTATATTTCTTTTTTTGCTTTGCTTTTTTAATTTGTTTTTTGCTATCAATATGCGTTTTTTATGTATTGCATGTTTAATTCTTATTGCATGTTTAATTGGTTTATTGCGTTCAAAAGCTACATCGATGGATTTTTGATCATGTTGTAAAGAGGCAAAACCATAATTTAACAATCTTCTGACATCTTCCCAATTATCTTTTGAGCCAAGCATGCTCACTACAAGCTTTCTATCGCCATATTTTACCATACCTGCAAAACAATGCATCGCCTCTCTGGTATATCCTGTCTTGCCGCCTTCTGTGCCTTCAAATGACCAGAGTAGTTTATTATGGTTTTGAATATATAACTTCTTGCTTCGTCCTGATGGACGAACTATCTTTACCGAAGTAAATTTTGTTTTTGTTATTTTAGCGAATATTGGATTTTCTTCGGCCTTGTCGAACATCACGGCAAGATCATATGCTGTAGTGTAGTGATTTGGTGCAGGAAGACCGTTCGGATTGCTGAAATGGGTATCAACCGCACCGAGCTCGCCGGCCTTTTCGTTCATCATCTCCGCAAACCTCTTGACTGAACCGGCAACCCTTTCAGCCACCACCACGCTTGCATCATTGGCCGATTTAAGCATGACACTGTAAAGGAGATCTTTCACCGTCATCCTGTCGCCGGGATGGAGCCCCAGTTTTGACGGTTCAACTCCAGCGGCTATATAGTCGGCAACTGCTGTGTCGTTCAGCTTTAGATGATCAAGGGCAACCAAGGTTGTTACAATTTTTGTCGTGCTGGCCGGCGGGAGTTTGAGATATGGATTCTTGGCATACAAGATCTCGCCGCTTTCTGCATCCATGACAACAGCGGCCTTTGCGCTTACATAAGGTTCATATGCAAAGGCCAGGCCATGACCTACTAAACAACAGCAGGCAGTAACGATACCCCACCAAAAAACATGGAAAAACCCTCCGACCCCTCTGTTGGAACATCTTGGATTCTCTTGCATCCGCGCCTCCTCTTCAGAAAGATTCAAGATGAACAAATTTATATTTTGTAGTTGTTTAATCGTTTAAACAACATGAGATCAATTTAAATACTACCAAGTATTTCAAATAAAATCTTACTGGGCCATCATCTTGACGGTCTTCGGGAGAATCATGACAAACCTCTCCTCGGCTTCTTTAAGGAGACCGGCCACCGCTAACGCCTCCCCTTCCTGCAAGGTCTCTTTAAGCTTCATTATATAATGACCCAAGAGCTCGTCAACATCGGCCAGCCCTTTGGAATCAATCGCCTTCAATATAACATCAGCACCTCTGGCGAGCCTTCGCTTCAAGGAATCAACTGTAAAGCCGAATTCCGGATAGAGGCATTGATAAACCACGCCGCCTGTCATGCCTGCGCATATCCATGGGCCTGGATCCCCCAGTACAACCACCCTCCCGCCTGTCATGTATTCAAAGGCGAATCCCTTAAGATGCGACCTAGTGGCTATATTGCCCTCTTCATCGCGCACTCTCTCTACTATGCGCGCGCCAAAGACCGCATCGGCCCCGGACATACGAACGCACGCCCTTGAATCGGCATAATTCTGGATGATAAACAGGCCTTTTATTGCACCGTAAGCCAAACTCTTTCCTGTTGAACCGTCGATCCTTTTGCCCAGGCAATTGAGACCCTTAAGAACGGCAAGAAGGCCGCCGATGCTGCCCTTGGCCGCACCGTCTTGCGATCCGCCTTCAACTATCGTGTCGATATTTGCGATGTTGAATGCGGAAAGGCCGTTTCCAGGCACGGAGGAGTCAAGATGGAGGACCGCCTTGTAATCGCTATGATCTCCAAAGCGTCTAACTATGGCCCCCGCAAGATAAGTCCCTATGGCCCTATCTGTACTTCGAACATGCTCGTCCATAAAATCGACCTCTTTCTTGCCCTTCTCGAATTGCTCCATTGCAAGGTCACTTATGAGTTTTGTAAGGTGATTTAGCGGCCTTCTTATCCGCATCAATCCATGAGATTTGTCATCGGGTCCGGAATATACAGGCTTTACCAGGAGACTCTTTACATCTATCACATCGTTAAAACGATCTTGCCTCAAGAGGTCTGTGCGGCCTACAAGGTCTTGAAGCCGCCTTTCGCCCATCTTGGCCACAAGCATGCGGATTTCATCCCCAATGGCGTTTAAGAGCCTCGAAAGATTCTCGGCCTCTTCATCTACCTGGCGTGGGGTGAAACCCTTCACCCCCTTTGCCTCAGCATCTTCCTTGGTTCGAAGTTGGGTAGAGATACCGCGCGGGCATCTGTCAAGATGGCAGCGCTGACAGCTTATGCAACCGACACCCATAAGGGCCACCGTTCCCATGCCCACGCGGTTTGCACCGAGAAGGATCATCTTTACAACATCCATACCACACCTTATGCCGCCGTCACACCATATCTCTACATGATCTCTTAGCCCGGATTCCACAAGAGCGCGGTTGGCCTCGCTCACACCTATCTCAACAGGCAGACCTGCATATCTCTTGGCGTGTTCCCTGGCAGCCCCTGTCCCCCCTTCAAAACCGCTCAAATTTATAACATCGGCCCCGGCCTTGGCTATACCAACTGCTATAGTTCCAACGCCGCTTGTCACAGGGATCTTCACCGAGACCTGCGCATCTGGATTGGCGGTCTTCAATTCAGTAATTATCTGGGCCAGGTCCTCGATTGAATAGATGTCATGGTGGTTGGATGGAGAAATGAGGGCGATGCCAGGGTTGCAATGTCTGGCCTTTGCCACTATCTCAGACACCTTTGCGCCGGGAAGGTGTCCACCCTCGCCAGGCTTTGCCCCTTGACCGATCTTTATCTCAAGATAGGCTGCCGAGTTTAAAAAACCCATATAAACGCCAAATCTGCCGGATGCTATCTGTTGACCCCTGTTTTCACGATAACGGCCCAGCATATCTGGTATCTCACCACCTTCACCATTAAGACAAATAATATTAGTTCTCTTTGCCGCTTCAGCATATGCCCTGAAGGAATTCTCTCCTTGGGAACCAAAAGACATAGCAGAGATCAATATAGGCATGGAATGCCTGCCGATTGTTATGTCGACCTCTTCCATGGTAAGTCTATGGTCAGGCGCGGTCTCCTTGATAGAGATAACATGCCTTATGGCAACAGGACTTTCGTTGAATATCCTGCCGACTCCCTCGGACATCTCAAGATAACCGGCCTTGCCAACGGCTACCTCCCTCAATATCCTGCCCACCTTCGGATTCTTGGCTTGATCCTGATACAGGACCCCTTCTTCAGGGGCTGTCGCCCTGGCATAGCGACGTCTGGCCATATCTTCAAGTCTTTCATAACTAAGGCCAATATCTTCAGAAGAACAGAAGCTCGGCGTCCCAAAAAGCTCCGAAAGTTCAGCGTTAAGTCCGATCGAAGCAAATATCCTACCGTAGCCGCACAGCTCATGTATGCCCATGGTAGACATGACCTTTTCTATCCCTTTTTGAAGTACGCCTATGAGATTTGAAAGGAGTTTTGTAGCGGTATGTCTGCCGTCGGAACCCTTGCAAGCCATGCGCCACAACAAATACGGATTTAAGGCGTCAGCGCCGAGACCCAAAAGAAACATGATATCGTGGAGGTTTCTGATCGCGGCGGAATTAACTATAATACTACATCT
>NZ_JBMFRG010000047.1:0-14869 GCF_049968175.1 Dissulfurimicrobium sp. | reverse complement strand
TTGGAGTTGACGCACGTATACTGTCCGAGAGGATAACCGGTATTGGTCGCTACACATACGAAATGCTTGCGGTCCTTGTCGATCGTGGCCATAAGTGGTTCCTTTATTCTCATCGCCCTCTCGTCGTGGGGGATTGGTCTCAGTCCAACGTGCAGTTGCGCACCGCCAATCTGCCTGAGGCAATCAATTTGCCGAGGCGTATGTTACGCCTGGCCTGGGCCCAGAGTGTCCTTCCCTGGTGGGCAAATCAGGATGATATTGATCTGTTCTGGGCCCCCGGGCATCGGCTGCCTTACTATTTGCCCCGGCGGATTGCCCGTGTCGTAACCATTCATGATCTGGTTTGGAAACATGCCGGGGAAACCATGAGACCCTTCGCCCGCTGGCTTGACGCAAAACAAATGCCGGCGGCAGTGCGTATCGCAGACCGCGTAATTACGGTGTCCGGTCATACCGCACAGGATCTCGTTGCGGAGATGCCGGAAGCGAAGAATAAGGTGAGGGTGGTGCATTTGGGGGCGCCTGCTTTGCATCCAACCGCTTCCCGGGGGTCTCTAAAATCCATAGGGATTGATCGTCCCTATTTCTTGTTTGTTGGCACGCTTGAGCCACGTAAGAATCTATATCGCCTGCTGGAGGCCTATGCTACCCTGCCAGAAGGTATAAAGAATAGTATTCTGCTCGTTATTGCAGGCGGCAAAGGGTGGGGCGGGGTGGATGCGCAGGCTGTTTCGTCACGACTTGGCCTGAACCGCAGCGTTCATATCCTGGGTTATGTTAGTGATGAAATGCTTTCTACCTTGTATGCACATGCCCTCTTTTTGGCCATGCCTTCGCTGTATGAAGGATTCGGTTTGCCGCTTCTGGAGGCGATGGCCAGGGGTACGCCGGTGTTGACTTCGAACTGTTCATCCATGCCGGAGGTTGCCGGGGATGCCGGGCTCCTGGTAGATCCGCATGATGTTGGTTCCATAGCCAAGGGCCTACTGGCACTGCTTACCGATGAGACGCTGCGCCGGAATCTGGCCCAGCGCGCCAAAGTGAACGCCCAACGTTTTAGTTGGCAAAAGGCCGCTGACGCCACACTGCAGATATTTGATGAGGCCATAGAAGAGCGGCGACGGCTCTTTTAAAGTAAGCGCTAAATTAACTACCTATCCCAGGTCTTGGGCTATGGGCAAAACAAAAGGACATCCACTTGAAAAGGCTGTTGCTGTTTAAGCAGCTACTGTCTAGTTACATAAGTTGACAATGAGAGGTAGTTGAAAATTCAACCAGGATGCCAGTCGGGCCAAGAAGTCAGCCCGCAGTGGACTAATTATTACTGATCGTGGTCGCCCTGCCCATGTGCTGTTGACCATTTAAGAACACAGACATCTCATCCACTTATGTACCGGACTCGCCTGGCTGCGTTGCCACTAGAGAGCGAGTATAGGGGAAATAGAAGCGATGATCCGTAAAGGCATCTGCTTTCATCTCAAGGGACTTATGGGTACTGGCTTGGTGGGCCGTCTAGGGATCGAACCTAGGACCTACTGATTAAGAGTCAGTTGCTCTACCAATTGAGCTAACGGCCCATATGCAAAAACAGAGAGTTTTTTACCACGATTTTGTTTCATGTCAAGCCGTTGGATAGGCCAAACAAATATTGACTTTCTGTTTTAAGGTAGAATAAAATTAATTTTGAGATTTATTACTAATTAATTTTCAGGGAGGGTTCATGGAGCGGTTTAAAGATCTCAGCCTCAGCAAAAAGATAAATTTAGCCTTAATCATATTGCTTATGATCGGATCATTCTTGCTCACTTACCTTATTGGTGCAAGGGGACATGATCAGCTCAAAGAAAATGTGATTCGCGAGGCAAAGGCGATCGTAATCCAGGCCGAAGCCATGCGTTCAATGATAGCTAAGCTTAATAGCCAGGGTGCCTTCAAAACCTATGTGTACGATATAAAAAGGGGGTTGGAAAGTCAGGATCCAGCTTATAAAAAGGCGGCGCTTCAAAAACTTCTCGAGACAGTGCCTGTGGTAAGCGCCATTTCCATGCTTGAAAAGAATGCAAAAGAGGCGGGATATCTCCTCCGTGTACCCAAAATAAACCCCAGAAATCCCAACAACACACCAGACCCGACGGAAAAGGAGGTGCTGGAAAGACTCTCCACCGGCAAAGATACCGATATAGCTGTCTTCGGAAGATATAAAAATCCAAATACAGGTAAAGAAGAAGATGTGCTTCGGTTCTTCAGGCCGATAGTCCTTACCAAAGACTGCGAGATGTGCCACGGCGACCCAAGGCTTTCTAGGGAATATTGGGGAAATGATGAAGGCAAAGACCCAACCGGCACTGTCATGGAAGGTTGGAAGGCTGGCGAGGTCCACGGTGCCTTTGAACTCATCTTCTTTTTGGACAGCGCCTTGGCCCAATTGAGAAACAATCAGCTTGTAGTGGCCTGTGTGACCTTTTTGGGCATATTTATGATTATAGCAATCGTCTCTTTCATTATAAAACGTGTACTTACAAGGCCTCTTAATGATATAATTTTGCAGGCGGAGCGTATTTCAAATGGTGATATATCCCATGAGATATATATCAAATCGAATGATGAAATAGGGGTACTTGCCGCTGCATTTAAAAAGATGCAGGAAGGGCTTTATAGACTTATAAAAGGTGTAAAATCAGAGGCGGAGGAGGTATCGGCATCTGCAAAAAAACTCTTGTCTGTAAGTGCTGTTATGGCTGATCAGAGCATAAAGTCATCAATGAGAGCCAAAGATACCTCGAGCATCAGCGAAACGGCAAGTGATAATATCAAGACCATTGCTTCAGCTGTTAATGATTTCTCGATAGCTTCACAGGAAATAGCGACAAATGTAGTCCAAGCTGCATCGATAAGCAATCAAGCTAAGGAGAAGATGGATGTATCAGGCGAACAGGTTCTTAAATTAGGAGCTAATATAACAGAAATAGGGAAGGCGGTCAGGCTAATAAGTGAGATAGCGGGACAGACAAATCTTTTGGCATTAAATGCAACAATTGAAGCAGCCCGCGCTGGAGAGGCAGGCAAGGGTTTCGCTGTTGTCGCAAATGAGGTAAAGGAACTTGCCAAGCAGACAGCTCGAGCAGCAGAAGAGATAACATCAATGATCAAGACCATACAAGATGGAAGCGAAAATACAGTTGAGGCCATAAGTGAAGTAAAAAGTATAATAGATAAATTGAATGATATTGATAATACCATTGCATCGGCAGTTGAAGAGCAAACGGCTACCGTGAGCGAAATAACAAACAATATCAGCGGAGCGGCCGATGGTATAAGCCAGGTCTCTGCACTTGCCGGTGAGGTGTCGGGACTTGCAGAAGACACATCGAGGGATGCAGCGTCCACTAAGGAGCAGGCTAGGCAGCTCTCTGAGCTGGCCAGCCGTCTGCAGGAGATCATCGGGACCTTCAAGTTGTGATCATTCGAGTGAGAAATGGATAGCGCGAATTCAGACCTGCTTACCGGCAAGGCAGGCCTTACCTGTCTAAAATCAGAGGGCCTTGAGCTCCTTCAGCCTCAAATGGGCTACCGTTTTTCTGTTGATGTCCTGCTGCTTTGTGATTTCATCCGGCTCAAAAAGAGGGAACAGGTCCTCGACCTCGGCGCTGGCTGCGGGGTCATCGCCCTGATACTTGCCAAGAGACATGAAGATGCAAGGATAACGGCGATCGAGGTCCAAAGAGACATGGCCTGTCTTGCCTTGGAAAACATCAGATTGAACGGGATGGAAGGACACATCCGTCTGATAGAATGGGATCTGAACAGGATACACGAGGTCGTCGCACCCGGGGAATTCGACCATGTTGTGAGCAATCCGCCTTACCGCTCCGCGGGTTCAGGCAGACTCTGTACACATCCATGCGATGCCCTGGCCAGGCATGAGATACTGACGGATTTGAGTAGACTGCTCAAGTCCGCCCGTTACGCCCTGAGGCCCGGAGGGCGCATAAGCCTCATATATCCGGCAAGCCTTACAGTAAAACTGTTGTCCACTATGCGCGAGGTCCAGCTCGAGCCGAAACGGATGCAGATGATATATCCAAGGCCTGGGGCGAATGCAAGACTTATCGTTGTCGAGGGTTGCAAAGACGCTGGCGAGGAGATGACTGTACTTCCTCCCAGATATATTGAACCGATTGCTCAACCTCGGACGATATAAGACTATATAATCGACGGCCTTTCAACGCTAGTCCAGCTGGGTGTTTATGTCTGGCGCCCCTTTCCTTGGACATATTTGACATAAAGCCTTTTAAGGCACTCCGCCAGCTCCTTGTCGTTGATCTTGCGGACCATGGCCTCCGCCGTTTCCATTACGCGAGGATCAGGCGCCGGTATCCCTGCGTCTTTTTTATCCCAACTGTCTCGGCCCTTCGAGTGCCAAAGGGATCTCAAGCCATCCACATCACCGAGTTCGAACCTTATGTTTTTAAACCGCATTCGGTTCGGGAGCCTTGCATTCAGGCGGTCAAGCATCTCGTTTTTTATAAAAGACAGCTGTTGCATCCAAATGGAATCAGACACCTTGACGACCAGGGTGTCTTTGCCTTGAAGTCTATCGGGCCATGCGTAAAGTGGGATCTCATGGCCCATAACTTCTTCCCAGGATCTCCAAGCCTCAGCCCTTGAGAGCCTGTCCTCCCATCCCCGGCGCTCGAAAGCGGTCTTCAATATCCCAGACAACAGGATTGGGCGGCCACGGCCCTTATTTTTGTCCACCCACAATCTCCTTGAGGCGATTTTCCATTAAATTACGGATCTCGCCGAGCCTCTTTTCACTTGAGGCCTCGAAACGCAGCACCAACACCGGCTGGGTGTTGGACGCCCGAATGAGTCCCCAACCATCGTCGAAGATAACTCTTACGCCGTCTATGTCTATGGTCTTGAATCTTGCTGAAAACCACCCCTTCGCTCGTTCCACTATGGCGAATTTCCTCTCATCAGGGCATTCTATACGGATCTCTGGCGTTGAATATATCTCCGGCAGGTCTTTAAAGAGATATGAAAGCGGCCTCTCATCAGACGCCATTATCTCGGCAAGCCTTAACGATGCATATACCCCGTCGTCATAGCCGAAATAACGATCGGCGAAGAAGATATGCCCGCTCATTTCGCCCGCAAGGAGCGCGCCCTCGTCGGCCATCTTCTTTTTGATAAGTGAGTGGCCGGTCTTCCACATAATGGCCCGCCCCCCTGCCTTTTCGATCTCTTCGTAGAGTATGTGCGAGCACTTGACCTCCCCGATTATGGCAGCCCCGGGGTGGTTTTTCAAGACCTCCCTGGCGAATATGACCATGAGCCGATCTGCAAAGACAATATCGCCCTTTTCATCCACTACGCCCAGGCGGTCTCCATCCCCGTCATAGGCCATGCCTGCATCCGCCCCTGTCTCAAGGACCTTGTCCCTTAGCGCCGCGAGGTTTGCCGGAACGGTAGGGTCGGGGTGGTGGTTTGGAAATAAGCCATCCACATCGCAAAACAGCGGGATTACATCGCAACCTTGGTCTTCAAAGGCCCTTGGCGCAACCAGCCCTGCGACGCCGTTTCCAGCATCCAAAACGACCTTAAGCCGATGGGAGATATGGATGTTTTCTTTCATGTAATCGAGATAGGGACCTGAAATGTCATAAGACCTCACCGCGCCCTTACCATGGGAATACGCCCCTTTTTCGATTATCTCCTCGAGTTCGAGTATCCTCCGACCATACAGTGTGGATGTCCCGAGGCACATCTTGAATCCGTTGAATTCAGGCGGGTTGTGGCTGCCCGTAACCTGTATGCCGCCGTCTGTCTTGAGGTGAAATATAGCGAAGTAAAGAAGCGGCGTCGGGCACTGGCCAACGTCTATGACATTGATACCTGCAGATGTGATGCCCTCTATCAGGATCTTTTGGATATGCGCTGAGTGGGCCCTTCCGTCCCTGCCGCATGCAACCTCTTTAAGTCCATTTTTTATGACATATGTCCCGTAGGCCCTCCCTATAGCGAAGACCGCATCATCGCCCAGGTCTTCATCCACCCTGCCTCGTATGTCGTATTCCCTGAAGATATGCGGGTTTATCGGCATCGCCGTCCTCCGAATCTTTTTAATCCGGTTTAAAAAACCCGGTTGATATCTTATACTATCGCATCGTTTTATTTAAAAGATCCTTTCTGTCCATTTGTGTCGTAAGGATTAAGAGATTTTTTAGGTTGCGGTTGTGAGTTGTGAATAGATACAATCATGAAATTGGACCAAGACATATCCTTGCCATCGAGACATCCTGCGACGAGACCGCTGCTGCAATCATTGAAGACGGCAGGCGTATATTGAGCAGTGTGGTGGCTTCGCAGATAGCTGTACACAGCGAATACGGCGGGGTCGTTCCTGAGCTCGCCTCGCGTTGCCATCTTGAGGCCATCGTCCAGGTGGTGGAGAAGGCCATTTCGAATGCAGGGATTGGCATTAGGGATGTTGATGCTGTGGCTGTAACCCAGGGCCCAGGTCTCGTCGGCTCATTAGTGGTAGGTCTTTCCTTTGCCAAGGCATTGGCAGCGGCGCGTTTCCTTCCGATTACGGGTGTAGATCATGTGCATGCCCACCTCCTTTCCGTCTTTCTTGAAGAAAAGCCCTGTTTTCCATTCATCGGCCTTGTCGTCTCTGGCGGCCATACGGCCCTTTATTTGGTAAGAGACTTCCTCTCTGCAGAGCCGCTCGGACAGACCAGGGACGATGCGGCTGGAGAGGCATTTGACAAGGTTGCGAAGATACTGGACCTTGAGTACCCTGGCGGCCCTGTAATAGGGCGCCTTGCAAGTAGGGGGGATGCCTGTGCATTTCAATATCCACGGGCGAGGCTCAGGGATACCCCCTTTGATTTCAGCTTCAGCGGGCTTAAGACGGCGGTTCTAACCTCTGTAAAGAGACTGCGTGAGGGTGCCTTGGTGCCTATCGAGGATGTATGCGCCTCGTTTCAGGAGGCGGTGGTTGATGTGCTCGTGGAAAAAGCCGTTTCTGCATTAATGACATATGGCATAAAAGATCTGGTCATCTGCGGTGGAGTGGCGGCGAACCAGAGGCTAAGGGAAAAGGCCTCAGAGGCCGCTTTGGTCAGCGGTTTCAGGATATTTTTACCATCCCCGGCCCTCTGCACCGACAATGCCGCCATGGTTGGCCTTGCCGGGTATCATCGGCTGAAGGCAGGTCTATTCTTAGGCAGCGATGCAGATGTATATTCGAGGTCTTTCGATGGGCAATAACATGTTAAATCCTTTAAAGACGCTCAGATACTACTGGCTCCGGCTGCTGAGGTTAAAGGGGGACCCAATTGTCACTGCCCGCGGTGTCGCTATTGGGACGTTCGTTGCACTTACCCCTACAGTGCCGCTGCATACGATAATTATCGTGTCCCTTTGCACACTTTTGAGAGGTAATATCATTGCTGGTGTAATAGCCAGCTTCCTGGTCAGCAATCCATTCACCATGCTTATTCACTATTATGCGGCATGGAAGATTGGGGTGTGGCTGACAGGAAACCGTGTCTCTTGGAACGAAATCTACAGCCTGATCAAATTGGCCCATGGTGTCGATTTCTTTGCCACGCTTAGGCACATTTACGCAATTGGCACGGATATCATCGTCACTATGCTGGTAGGAGGGGTCGTTTTCGCCCTGCCGTTCGGAGTAGGGGCCTATTTTCTTTCCATATATCTGTATACAGCGCGTCAGAGAAAAAAGATAAAGAGGTATCTGGAGACCTCGAATAACCGATGGTTTAGAGGTCGGTAAGCCGCTGTCTATGAAAGACCTTTATTTTGAGCATTTATTACCTCTTGTTTTATACTAGCTGTCACGTTTCCTGAGATTATATATAGATTTATTAAATAACTAGTAGGTTACTCTAGTTTATTATTGTTGCCATTTTTTAAGGACCTGCATAGGTAATATATATAATCACACTGCCATAAAATAAGCCGTAACTCTTGATAAATAAAGGACTAGACGGATGGAACAACTAGGAACATCAAAAGGACTTCTGGCAGCCAATAGCTGTCTGCATGCCGCCCTGTTGAAAAACTGCCTGATTTCTATGTAGTCGGATTATCAGTCTCAAATCTCGATGAGATCTTGGTAGCCATGATAAATATGGCCATTTTTTTGACAAAATATCATTCCCCACAGGACCATATTCCTTCCCTTTGCGCCACTTCATGCAGCTCTGATGTTATACAATCTCACGGCATAAGGCCCCACCGCTTACGGATATATACTGACCTGTTACGAAACAGGAGGCGTCTGACGCCAACAGCACCGCCCCGGCGATGTCATCAGGCATGGCATTGCGCCATGAAGCGGGGTCGATTTTGCGATGCATCTTTTACCTCGGTTGAAAACGGCCTTCTTCCCGCCCACAAGCTTTGCCTCAATGCCTCCCACGAATATTTCAAAAAGGCTTCTAACAGTTAGAATAAATCTATTTAATCATTCAAAAGCAAACTTGAAATTATAGGACATGATGAAGTAAAACAACTTGCCAAAACAGATTTAGCTAATGCCTTCTCTGGAAGGCGTGCTAAAAGAGGATTATTTATAGACACAGCAATAAACAAAACATTCAACACAGATCTAAATGCAGCGGTAAATCACATTAAGATAGCTAAAGACATTAATACAAACTATTTGCAACACAAACTCTTCAAACTCTCTAACCCAATAAAACTAAAAAGCGACTGCGATTTTTGCAGACTACTGCAAAATAGCGTGTCGGGTAAGGCGACAGGTATTGCCCTGCCGCAGCGTCAGGTGAGCAATGCTCACGGCTTTAAACATGTAAACTTAAACTCTGATAGTGATTTATATCAGAGTTTAGTAGGTTTAGAGTGACGGAAAATAGTCAATCTTTAACACTCTACTAAGTTTTGTTGCGGGCCTTAAGAAATTCCTCTCTTGAAATATCTGTCTGTGCACAAATCGTTCTCAATGTTGATGTCTCGATTTTGGAATGATCAGGCCCGGTTTTTTAATCTCTCCAAAAGATCCGCCGCCGGTACTGGGGGAGAGCAGAGAAACCCCTGTATTCCATCGCAGCCGGCCTTATTTAAAAATTCGAGCTGCGCATCCCTTTCCACTCCCTCGGCAATGACCATAAGTTTCTGCGAATGTGCAAGGTTTATAATGGCGCTCGTAATTAAGGCATCGTCTTCAAAATCAGGCAACCCGTCGATAAAGGTCTTGTCTATCTTGAGGGCATCAATTGGGAGTTGTTTTAAGTAAAAAAGTGACGAATATCCTGTACCAAAGTCATCGATTGAGATATTTATGCCTAACTTTTTGAGCTTCCATAGGATCCCTATGGCGTCTTCTTCGTCCTCCAAAATAGCGGTCTCCGTGATCTCAAACTCCAAACAAGATGGATGAAGCCCTGCCGCACCAATGATCGTCTTTACCATATCGACCAGATTTTTTTGTCTGAACTGCTTTGGAGAAAGATTTACGGCAACACTTATCGGATGCCCCAAGTCACGCCATTCAACCGCCTGCCTGACCGCCTCTTTTATCACCCATTCACCGATTGCAAATATCAAGTCACTTTTTTCAGCAATTGGAATAAATTCCGCAGGCGAAACAAAGACACCATCAGGCCGTATCCAACGGATCAATGCCTCGCACCCCATAATCCGTCTGGTCAAAAGGTCAAGCTTCGGCTGATAATACAAAATAAATTCCTTGTCGCTCACTGCCTTTTTAAGCCCATACAACAAAATAAGATCGGAGGTCATCCTTTTGTTTAAGTCCTGCGTAAAGACCTCGATATGTCCGATTCCATGTGTTTGAGCCTTTTTTAAGGCTATCCTTGCCGTTCCTACAAGCTGATCGGGTATCAAGGCGTCTGACGGGTAGAAACTTACACCGATTGAACAGTTAAGATGGATCTCTCGGCCTTCCAAAAAAATTGGAGAGGATACAGCTTCCATCAATCTGTTCAATATCACCATGGCGTCATCCTCACTCTTTATGTCTCTCAAGAGGAGGAAAAAGGCATCTTCGTGTCTCGCAATCGTATCCCCTAGGCGGACAGCGGTCATCAACCGCTTGGCGACGATCTTTAATATGTTGTCACCGACGACGAAACCAAAGCTATTGTTGATGGCTGTAAAATCATCTAAATCTATGAGCGCTACGACCAGCTTTTCCTTCCGGCCTGCGGCCTCTATACCTAATTTAAGATAATCAAGAAAAAGGGGCAGATTCGGGAGGGTGGTCAATGGATCATAATCTTGGACGCCCTGTAAGGCAGCCTGCCTTTCCAGGCTGCACGATAACTCATGAAATGTAGCAATGTAATTTATTATATTGCCAGTCCGATCTTTTATTGCATTGATTGTAAGCTGCTCAAGATATACCTCGCCCGATTTTCTTCTATTCCATATCTCACCCTGCCATCTGCCGACCTTTTTTATAGCCTTCCACATCTCCTTATAGAATTCACTGCCATGGCGGTCTGATTTTAAGACCCTAGGATTTTGGCCTATGATTTCCTCGGGTAAATAGCCAGTGATCCTTGTAACGGCTGGATTTATCATCAATATCTTGCCCATTGGATCAGTGACAGTCAGACCATCTTCTGTATCTTCGAACGCCACGGCTAAGAGATCGAGCCATTCCTCAAGGGCAGCTGCATGGGGGAGATAGAGAGCCTTGTCCATCCCCAGTCTTTCAGACTTTTTATAGCGGCTGTCATATCGGATGGCGGCGCCGATAATGTTTGCGGCGGAATCGACAAGCCCGAGCTCTCCGGCTGAAAATAGGGATCCTGGCTTGAGATGTAGGCTTAGAACGCCAAGGACGATGTCGTTATATTTAATGGGCAAGACCACATGGCCGTGCGACGCCATCGAATCAAATCTGATTTCATGGTCGTTGTCGACGTCTTCTTTGATTATCCTCTTGCCAGCCGCCGCCCTCCCACACAGGCACCAATTGTAAGGCACCTTTTGACAAAATTTTATAAGCGGCAGATCGAGATTCCTGTATGCGAAGAGGAGGAGGGTCTTTTCTTCATTTTCGCTGTTCAAAAAGACCGATGATTTTGTGACGGCGGGGAGTAGCGAATGAATCCCACCCAGAAAAGAGGTCGTGCGCGCCTTGAGCGAATCGCTTGAAAACATAAGCACCAGCAGCCTGCCAAGAAGCTCATTTCCATAATCGTCTTTCTCGGCCTCCGGGCAACCTGCCAAGTCCCTGCCAAAGAGAATCAGTCCATCTATTAAACTATTTTCTCTAAATGCAGGGGCCCAGGAGATGGCAAATTTTTTTTGGCGGCCGTCCTGTAAAGCTATGACCCCCCTGCCATGCCAACCAGCCCCTTCTTCCATCCGACCAGCCCGCATAAACACCTCCACGGCCGAGGGAAAGCCGGCAAGGTTGATGAGCTCTTCGTCGCTTTTGCCGTGCCATGACGTATCTTCAAGGCCGAAGAGCCTTAAGGCCGACAGATTTGCATCGATCCACCTGCCTTGGCTGTCTTTAAAGACAAAGATATCCGCCGGGACGGGACATACATCATACATCGGGCATAATTTCTACCTCAAATCTCTCATGCTTCGGCGGATATAAAAAGGACCGAGCATCCATATTTAAGTATAAACCCGGCCGCTTGCAATTGCAAGATGCGCTAGCGCCCCTGAAGAAAGGCCTTTATCTCGTCAACTGTAAACAGCTTACCCGACCCCTTGAGTTTGCCATCGATCGCGATACCCGGCGTTGCCATGACCCCATAGCCGACTATCCGTCCCATCTCGGTCACCTTTTCTATCTCGGCCTGGAGCCCAAGCTCCTTTGCCGCATCTTCCGCATTTCTTGCCAAGGCCTCGCATCTCTGACAGCCGGGTCCAAGTATCTCGATCTTCATTATTTATATCTCCTTTCTTTATCTCGATTGCTCAAATTAATTTTTATCACCCGCAGCAGCCGCAAAGGCAGATATGGCAACCGCCTTCTCAAGGGATTCCTTGCCTTCTTTACTTGCTTTCTTGGATAAACCATATCCATATTAACTCATCGCATTATCCGCAACCCGGCGGACGTCGGCAAGGCATCAGCGGCCCCTTGGATTTTTTGTGGCGCACTCGCATCTTCCGGCCTTTTTGGCTGCCATGATCCTCTCAAGGATCAAAGACCGGCCGTGCGTCTTTACATCGTCGATGATGTCTTCATCCGTGTAATTAAAGCAGTAACAAATAGTCTCCGGCATGATCCGCCTCCTTTTCTCTAGCCCATAACGAAATTGAAGAGATAGCCAACAATTATTATAGCCACGGCTGTTATACCAAAAAATACGGCGAGAAGCTCCTTCTTTAGCACCTGGCTCAGGATCATGGCCTCAGGAAACGAAAGGGCGGTCACCGCCATCATAAAGGCAAGGGTGGTGCCGAGCGGCAGACCCTTGCTCATCAAGGCCTGGACTACTGGGATCACGCCTGCTGCATTGCTGTAAAGCGGAACGCCTATCAGGACCGCTATGGGCACGGCAAAGGGGTTGCCAGGCCCTGCGTATCTCAGCAGAAAATTTTCCGGCACATAGCCGTGGACAAATGCGCCTACGGCGATACCACCCAACACATATAGCCAGATGCGTCGCAGGATGTCCTTTACATAACCCTTTGCGTATTCAAACCTGTCATGCCAGGTCATCTCAGGGACAGCCGCCTCGCCCATCCTTATCTGCCATACGTAGTCAGCGACGTATCTTTCCATGTTCAGCCTGCCGATGACAATACCAGCAACGATGGCCACTGCAAGGCCTGAAAAGAGATAAAGCGCCGCTACCTTCCAGCCGAAGAGACCGAAGAGCAGGACGAGCGCGACCTCGTTCACCATGGGAGACGAGATGAGGAAACTGAAGGTCACGCCCAGAGGGATGCCGGATTCGACAAAACCTATGAAGAGCGGGCAGGCCGAGCACGAGCAGAACGGCGTCACTACACCTAGCGCCGCGGCAAGTATGTGGCCGATTATCAGCCTTTTATTTCGCAGAAACCTCCTCGTCCTTTCAGGGGTAAAGAAGCTCCTGACAATGGAGACGAAAAAGATGATCACGGTCAGGAGGAAAAATATCTTGGTCGTGTCCTCGATAAAAAAATGCAGGGCCTCAGTAAGATGCGCCCCAGGATTGAGGCTCAGCCAACGGTAGGTAATGAGATCGGCAAACAATGTAAATATCTTCAGCATGACGCCTCCTTAAGACCAAGCCTTTCCCTGACAAACGGGACGAGCTTTTCAAACATCTCGTCCCTTAATCGTCTGAAGGCGACAAGCCTCTCTTTCTCGCTGCCTTGCGCCTCTGTTGGGTCGTCAAAGCCAAAATGGACCCGCGGCCCCTGATCAGGTATAAACGGGCAGGTCTCGGCAGCCCCGCCGCACAGCGTGACCACTAGATCAAAGCGCTGGCCGCTGAATTCATCTATGTATTTTGATCGGTTTCGAGAGATATCGATCCCGATCTCGCCCATCACGCTGACTGCAAGCGGATGGACGCCGGCAGGGCTCGTCCCTGCTGAAAAGGCCTTGACCAGGCCTTTAAGGGCCTGGTTTATGATGCCTTCAGCCATCTGACTCCGGCAGGAGTTTTGAGTACATAGAAAAAGGATGTGCTTCATCAGGGTCTCTGTCGAATCTTTTTTAAGATATTAAATAAAAATTTTTATATATAATGTCAAGACAACATACGACGGGCAAGAAAAAATTTTCTTGCCGGAAGATAAAAATCCCCATAATCTATCTATAGACAAACATTTTTGATGATCTCGTAAAAAATCATTATATGAGATGGCTAAGCAAAAATCGTAAATGCAAGGTGCGCAGATCCTGGAGAATGAGGCATACTCCCTGTACGCCGCAGTGACGACGGATGCAGCGCAACACAGCGGTTGGCGACCTTTTGCGACACCATCACTTTTTGTCATAAAAGATTTTTTAAGGCCACTGAAAAAGGTCAAAGACATAGACACGGTCCATCAGACCGGCCTTGAATGAAAGGAGTTAAACCATGAAAGCCAATACGGTAGCTGCTGCAAAAGGCGCAGCGTGGTACATCGGCGGATGGAAGATCGTGAGGCCCAGGCTTGGTATGTGGATATTGCTGTGTCTGGCGTACTGGCTTATCGGCATATTCTTGCACATCCTCCCGTTCTTGGGGTGGCTTGCCTTCTCCCTTCTCATGCCAGGCATTACAGGCGGACTATTTAAGGCCGCCCACGACTGGGAAACTGGCAGGGAACCCTCTTTTGAACACCTTATCGCGGCCTTTAAAGACCCTGTAATCCGCAACAATGTCATTATCCTCGGCGCTGTCGGCATCGGCTTCAACATCCTGAGCGCTGCGTTGATATTCATTACCATAGGCGGGCTTGGGATGCACATGCTCATGCACAGGGCATATCTAGGTCTCTACTCCGTCGTCCATCTTGCCGTAGGGGCGGTCTTTGTCTCTATTCTACTGCTCATACTAGCGCTCCTGTTCGCCTCAGCCATGCTGTATGCCATCCCACTTGTCATGCTCACAGGGACAGGACCCATGGAGGCCATGAAACTCAGCATCGAGGCATGCATGAAAAACGTCTTGTCAATGACCGTCTATGGGTTAATTTATCTGCTTTTGGGCATCCTGACCGTATTCACCCTCGGCCTCGGGTTGATCATGCTCATGCCCATCACCATAACATCAATCTATGCAAGTTTTAAGGATATCTTTTCTGAAGAGACAAGACCCCAACATATGCCTGCCGGCGCCGCCTAAAAAAAACTGTTTCCCGCACACCGGCCATGTGCTATCCTCGCCTTCTTAAGAGA
>NZ_JBMFRG010000046.1:0-15822 GCF_049968175.1 Dissulfurimicrobium sp. | reverse complement strand
CTTTCTTCAATGGGGATGGCATTACCGGACGGCGTTTCGGGGTCTATTGTCGAACATGGCGCGGCTACATAAAACGGCACGCCGTTCGCCCTTGCAAGTTCGGAAAGGGTGTATGTCCCTATTTTGTTCGCCGTGTCCCCGTTTGCAGCTATCCTGTCGGCACCGACGATGACCGCATCTATAAGACCGCGATGCATAAGCAGACCTGCAGCTGAGTCTACGATCAATGTCACGGATATCCCGTCTCTTATAAGTTCCCAGGCCGTAAGGCGTGTACCCTGGAGCCATGGCCTTGTCTCGTCGGCTATGACCTTTATGTCTTTTCCCGCCTTGGTTGCCGCCCTTATGACACCAAGCGCCGTGCCATAGCCGCCTGTCGCAAGGGCGCCTGCATTACAGTGAGTAAGTACGCAGCACTTATCCGGCAGTAGCGCTGCGCCGAACCGGCCCATTGCGAGATTTGCCTCGATGTCTTCGGCCCAGATGGCCATAGCCTCTCTCTCGACGGCCTCGGCAATGCCGGACGGATGGCCGGCAGGGTCGGCGAGCACTAGATCTTTAAGCCTTTTAACTGCCCATTTAAGATTCACCGCGGTAGGCCTGGCTGTTAACATAATATTTGCTGCTTTCAGCCAGAAGTTGAGAAATTCGGCTTGAGACCTTGTTTCGAGCCTTCTAGCCTCGAGCGCAAGGCCGAATGCTGCAGCTATGCCTATGGCAGGTGCGCCGCGCACCACCATATCCTTTATGGCTGATGCAGCCCCGGAAGCGCCTGTGATGGCAAGCCACCTTTCATTATGCGGCAGCAGCCTCTGGTCTAGGAGATACAGGACGCCGCACTCCCAGCGGAGCGGCGTGATGGATGAGCCACCTTCTTTAAGGAGATCAATAGGGTCGATGGAACCATGTCTCAACGGAGGGCCTCCAGGAAGAGTTCATTTACCTTCTTGGGGTTTGCCTTTCCCTTGGTCTCTTTCATGACCTGACCCACAAGAAAGGCCAGGACCTTGGTCTTGCCGGCCCTATACTTTTCCACCTCTTTTGGGTTTTCATCCAAGACCTTCTTGATCACGGCCTTAAGCGTAGATTCGTCGCTGACCTGGGAAAGCCCTTGGGCCTTGACGATCTTGACAGGGTCTTTTCCTGTTTTGTAGGCAGTCTCCAGGACATCCTTCGCCATCTTGCCACTTATGGCACCTGAATCGATCAGTCTTAGGAGTCCTGCAAGGCCGTCGGGGCCTATCGGCGACGACTCGATCTCGCGCTCATCTTCCTTTAGAAGTCGTACAAGCTCTACCATAATCCAGTTGCTTACGGTCTTTGGGTTAGGAAAGAGTTTTACACACTCTTCGAAATAATCGGCTGTGGCCCTGGAGGCTGTAAGGACTTCGGCATCGTAGGCAGGCAGCCCGTACTGTCTGGTGAATCTGGTGCATTTTTTGTCAGGCAGCTCCGGCAACCCGTCCGCAATATATTCTATCCATTCCTTGCTGATTTCTAAGGGCGGCAGGTCTGGTTCAGGGAAATAGCGGTAGTCATGCGCCTCTTCTTTGCTGCGCATCGACACAGTAATGCCTTTTGATACATCCCATAGTCGGGTCTCTTGGGCCACCGTCTTTCCGTCAAGCAAAAGGGCACTCTGGCGTCTTATCTCGTAGTCGAGGGCCTTTTGGACGTTTCTGAAGGAATTCATGTTTTTGAGCTCGGTCTTGACCCCCATTTCATTAGAGCCGACAGGTCGGATAGAGATGTTTGCATCACAACGTAGACTTCCTTCTTCCATATTGCCGTCGCTTATACCGAGATAGCGCACAAGCTGTCTTATCTTTTTAAGATAAGCAGACGCTTCTTCTGGGCTTCTTATATCGGGTTCGCTGACGATTTCTATAAGCGGGACCCCTGTACGGTTGAGGTCTATATAACTTATTGGGAGCGTCTCGTTGTGTATGAGCTTGCCCGCGTCTTCTTCCATGTGTATGCGCGTAATACCTATACGCTTGATCCTGCCGTCTATGTCTATAGACACCCAGCCATGCTCGGCCAAGGGCGCTTCATATTGAGATATCTGATAATTCTTCGGAAGATCCGGATAAAAATAGTGCTTTCTGGCGAAGCGGCTCCTTGGAGCGACCTTGCAATTGGTGGCGAGAGCCATCTTTATCGCGAATTCTATCACTTGCCTGTTTAGGACAGGCAGGACCCCTGGCATACCGAGGCAAATCGGGCATGTATGTGTATTAGGGACAGCACCGAATGCAGTGGAACACCCGCAAAATATCTTGCTTGAGGTCTTGAGGTGACAATGCACCTCAAGACCTATGACAGCTTCAAATTCCATAAAACCCTCTGAAATTTAAGAGATACCAGTTATTTTTTGGATTTGCTGGCCTTTGATTCTTTTGTGCTTGTTTTTGGTGATACGCCGCGTTTTTCCAGAAATTGAAAGATTGGATTTGGTCTTTGGATGGTCTTTTTAGGGAGTTCCATGTGTTTTCTGAGTTCGCCGACTATCTTTGAGACCTGAAATTTGCTTATGCCAAGCTTGTCAGCTATTTCGCTTGCCGTCATCTTTGCATAGTTGTCGTATACAAACTCTACATCATCTACTGTATAGGGCCTGCTTCTTTTTCCTGCCATGATATTATACTCCTTTCTTTTATTTTAAGAGAAAATTACTTGCACAAAGCAAATTGTCAAGTCTTTTTTAAAAGGGTTTTTATATTATTCATAAAGATACGAGTTCAAGCTCGATATATTGTTTTGTATTGCATGATATGTTTATGTCTATGCTGCACTTATGCGCTGTTCGATTCGCCGCCGCCATTTATATGGCGATTTGTTTCATCCTCTTTTTTCATCTTTTCACGGGATAGATAATATATTATACATGCCTGTCTGAAAGGACAATAATCCATTGGATGCAGGCATCCCTTCGAGATATCGGCTTCGCGATTGTCTTTTTGACAAAATCCATGAGTCGTCATAATCTTGCTCCGTGAAAGGCTATTGAATTTTTTCTCTAATACCTGTTATCTATCAAGGATTTTACTATACAAGGAGGAATGTTGAATGGAAGAGGCCAAGATTATCGTAATAGGGGCTGGACCGGCCGGTATAGCGACGGCCGTCGAGGCCGGTGCGGCGGGCGTATCCCCGGTTATGGTCCTTGAGAAGGCCGATCATGCATGTGACACCATTGTATCCCTTTATCACGAAGGCAAAAGGGTCGATCCGGTATTTCGGAAGATAAAGGTAGAGCCCATAGGAAAGCTCTCTTTTGATACCGAAACGCGGGAGGAGTTTTTGGCGAGGATCGACAAGGCTATAAAAGAAAACAGGCTCGACATAAGATATAAAAACGAGGCCAGGGGCGTCGTTCAGAAAGACGGCCTTTTCCATGTGACTACAAGCGGCGGGCTTGAGGTCAAGGCGCCGATCCTTGTGATAGCCATAGGCATATTCGGCAAACCGGTAAAACCGCGTTATCCCATCCCCAAGGAGGTCAAGGACAAGATATTTTATGCTGTCCCAAAGACACCGTTGACAGGCAAAAAGATACTTGTTGTTGGAGGGGGCGATTCGGCTGCCGAGACGGCCTGCTTTTTGTCAGATGCCAATGATGTAAGCCTTTCATATAGACGGCCCGAATTCTTCCGCCTGAACGAGGTGAATGCCTGCAATATCCATGACCTTGCCGCAAATGGTAAATTGAATCTCATGATGGCCAGCGATATCGAAGGGCTCGAACAGGCGGGCGAAGGGGTGCGTGTCCGCTTCAAAGATGGGAGGGACATGGTCTTTGACATGGTGTTTTATTGTCTCGGTGGTACGACGCCGAGGGCATTCCTTGAGTCAGTCGGTGTTGAATTCGACGGCGAAAGGCCGAGAGTGGATCAATATGGAGAGACGAATGTCAAGAGGATCTTTCTGGCAGGGGATTTGATGGTCGAAAAGGGATCGATAATGGCTGCGTTTAATTCGGGCAAGATCGTTATGGACGGTATACTTAGCCGTTACGGCGATCTGGTGAAATGATGCGGTTCGGCTAGAACCACCTCCAGCCGTGCATGTTGAAAAACGTAGCGGCTGACCTGACAAACATGACTATTGAGCGCAGTCCCTTGAGGGACGAGCGTCCACCAAAATGGATGATCCTGACGGAAGGTACATAGGCGATCCGCCAGTTTCTGGACAGTCTGAGAGAGAGGTCAAAGTCCTCGAAATAAAGAAAAAATCTGTTTGAGAAACCGCCTATCTCGTCAAGGGCGCGCCTGCGGCAGAGCATAAAGCAGCCGCTTGCAATTTTGATCGTGTCGATGTCACTTTGTTCGGTTACGCCGCGGAGTTCATAGTCGGCCAGGCGCCTTGCAAAGGGCGCGGCAAAGGGCTTTGGCGCAAAACCCCTTAGGAACAGCGTGAAGATCGATGGATATCCCTTGCACAGATATTGGCGGCTTCCGTCCGGCCAAGAGGCATAAGGCGTAAGGCAGCCTGTCTCAGGGTGTTTTGTCATGTAGAGCAGGGCGTTCGATAAAGCGCTTTCTTCCATGATTACGTCAGGGTTCAAGATAAGATGGTAGTCAGTCGAGCTGCTGGCGATCTCCTTTAACGCCATGTTGTGGCCGACCCCGAATCCTACGTTTTTAAATGGCCTTACTGATTTTAAGCTGTACGGCCAGATACGGTGGAGGCCGCCTCTCAAGAAGACATCCAGCCCGCCGCCAGGTCCGTTGTCCACAAGGACAAGGACTGCATGATCGAGCAATCCTTGTCTCTTGGCGTATTTTACAGCCCTGGAGAGGCTTTTTATTGTTTCTTGAAGGAGATGAAGGTCTGCAGCGTATGTTACTATGGATATGGAGAGGACTTGTTGGGCCTCTTTGATGGACTCGTTGGATCTTTCACCGGACAGGGTAGACACTTACCCGTTTTCTGTTTTGGGCGGTTTCGAAACGCACCTCACCGTCTATCTTTGCAAAGAGTGTATAGTCATTGCCCATTCCCACGTTGTGACCAGGATGGATCTTTGTGCCAACCTGACGCACTAGGATGTTGCCGGCGCGTACGATTTGACCGCCGAAACGCTTGACGCCTCTACGCTGTCCTGCACTGTCACGCCCGTTTCTTGAACTTCCGCCGGCCTTTTTATGTGCCATTAGAGACCTCCTTAGACCCTTATATCTTTAATTTCAATGGTGGTATAGGGCTGCCTGTGCCCCTTTTTGATCTGATAGCCCTTGCGTCTTTTCTTTTTCATCATTAAGATCTTTTTGCCGAGACCGTGTTCGGTCACGTTGGCCAGGACGGTGGCGCCCTTGACCAGGGGATTGCCAATCTTTATATCTGAGCCGTTCACGACCATCAATACGTCAGTTATCTCCAATTCACTTCCCACTTCTCTGTCGAGCCTCTCCACCCTCAAGGTCTCGCCGGTCGATACTTTGTATTGTTTCCCGCCGGTTTTTATTATCGCGTACATATTTCCTCGCTATCGTCAAAAATCGAACAACGTAAAAAGATACCATGAGGGCGCCATATGTCAAGGCTGAATTTCGCGATCCACCTCGGACCATGGGCTGACCTCGCGATGTGCCGAGGAACGAGGCGCATCGGATTGGTTGAACCGCGAACGGTGCGCTTCCTGCGTCAGCGCACCCTGCATCACTGCATCGCTATGTTTGGGAATGGCAATTTTATAATGAAGCCGCCCTGCTGTTTATTTCATGGGCTGCCAGCCGCCAAAGTCGTCTCCTGTAGTGGCTGCCGGGCAGGCGGCCAGGGCCAGGGCCACGTTTCTTGCGCTGTCCTGCTGGTAGTATTGTCTTGTGTCCGAGTCGTAGCCGTAGATCTTGTCGCCCCAGAGGTGCTTGGCGCAGGCATTGAAGGATGTGCCGTTTACGGTGAAAAGGATTGTGACGTTGGCGTGGGGGGTGAAATTGAGGGTGGCGACGTCGGGTGCATAGGTGTTGTTGTCTGCAAACCAGCGCTCCTGGGAGGTAACGACCGACATGATGTCGCCCTTGGCCTGGTCGTTGTAGCCGGAGGCCACGAATGGCGTGTAGATAGACATTATGACTGCCGCAAGTATGCCTATCAGGGCCAGGGTGATCATCAGTTCGATCAGGGTGAAACCGCCTTGGTGCGCCTTGGTGTGATGGTGATGCGGGCAGGCTGGCATGATTACCTCCTTTATCTAAAAATCACCCCACCGGGCAGTAGGGGCGCGGCATGCCGCGCCCCTACTGGGCTTGATGTCAGATGGTTATCTTAGTCTATGGTGTTAATGTGCATGTGATGTTGGTATTATATGCACCGGTGCAGGCGGCTGTATAGGTTGTCCCATCCTGTGTGGTGCCTGTAAGTGTGGAGTTAATATTGTCGCAGGAGCCACCATTAGTTGTAAAAGCTGTAGCAGTTAAATAAGGAAGGGTGGGGGGGGTGGCGCATGAAACAAGGGCCGTGGGGGTAGCAGCAGTATCCTGCTGACAGGCCGCTGCATATTCCTGGGCGCACGCCCTTGCGGCGTCTATAAGCTTTGACGCCTGGGCCTTTCTTCTGTAGGCGTTATACTGCGGCAAGGCAATGGCCGCCAGAATCCCAATGATTGCGATGACGATCATCAATTCGACCAGTGTGAAACCCTTTTGACCGTTTACAGGCCTCTTTGCCATTTCCGCCATTTTAATTAACATCTTTTGTTCCTCCTTTTTACTTTTTTATTTTATTTATTTTTCTAAAAGATCCTGTCCCTTGTCTTTTCGGCTAACCGCGAACGGTGCGCCCCTACAAAGGCTGGGCCTGTCTGCGATGCGTCGGCGCACCCTACATCTGTCTTATCGGTCATGGCCCCGGCCTCCTTGATTTTTGCCCCACCCCCTTTCCAAGGCCTTGTCATTATATAGAGCAATTTGTATGCCAGCATCAGCCAACCAGATATAGCGCCATCAAAAAATCCAGCCACTAAATATGGTGGCAGTCTATTTGCCGCACTTACAAATTTTGTCATATTATGACAATTTTTTGAAAACAGCCAGTCGTAGGATGTGCCGAGTTCCGTAGGGGCGCGGCATGCCGCGCCCCTACTCCATCACCCTCTCCTTAATCCCCGTCAACCGTCAAGGGAAGGGAAAGAGCATGGGGATTGAACTACACCCTAATAAGGAGGGGAAAGAACAGATAGGCCTTCCAGTATCCAACCCTCTTCCCTTGCGGGAGAGGTTTGGAGTGAGGGGGAAGAGATGGAGGTTTCCCGGCGCACATTGCGCACCTGTTTTGTTTACTCAATTCCCAATCTCTGCTATTATTTCTTCAGGTTGAATTGGACAAAGGAGATGCCCTGCCATGGAGATGGAGACCATAAAAAGGCGATGGCCGAGATACTTCTCCTGCAGCTTGTAACCATTGAATCCGGTTACAGGGAGATCAAGGTGGCCCTTGACGGTATCCAGAAGAGGCTCGATGACGTCAATATCCACCTGTCGACCAGAGCCGGAGGATAGACGAGACCAACCAGCGTATAGACGAGATCAACAACGACCTGGTGCAGCGCATCGACAAGGTAAACGCTGATCTTACCAAGCGTCTTGACGATACCAATAAGCGTATTGACAAGATCAATAACGACCTGATCCAACGTATTGACAAGGTGCACAACGACCTTATTATGCGGAACGACAAGTTGAATGAGCGTATCGACCAGCTTGCCCTGGCTGTCGTCAAGCAGGAGGAGCATTTGAAGATAGCAGAGAGGGTGACGGAGCTTGAGAAGACTGTAGTTGAGATGAAGGTCAGGCTTGCCGCATGATGCAGGGTCTCAAGACAAGCAAGGCCATGACCCTGATCCGCAGGTTGGCTTGGGATTTGGTGTTGAGGGCCGAGGAGGAAGGGGTGGGACTTTCCGCCTTTACGGTAGTCTTTCCAGGGAAGCGCCCTGCGTTTTATCTGAGAAGGGAATTGGGCAGGCTTTTGAAAAGACCGTTTGTCCCGCCGCAGATCCTTGATATAGAAAGGTTCATGACCGCATTGGCCGCGACTGCGCCGACAGGGGTCGGCAGGAGGGAGGCGTCTCTTGTAGAGCTTCTATACCTCCTTTTTCGTACAGCCGTTCATACAGATGGGCGTGGATCGGCAGGTGGATTTGAGTCCTTTTCCCCTTGGGGAATCAGACTGATCAAGGCCTTTGACGAGTTCGGGGCCGGTCTTGTATCGCCTGAAGAGCTGGATAGGGCCGTGCCGCTTGCCCTTGCCGATGCAGGTTTAAGTGGAGAGGCCTGTGGGCTTTGGCGCGGGTTCCCCAATCTCTACCGTGCATGGATCGAGCGTCTTGCCGCAGACGGTCTGTGGACGCGCGGCGAGAGGTACCGTTTGGCAGCCGAGACGGCAAGGGCCTTGGCCAGCGGCGGGTCATACCCATTCCCATCCTGGATGGAGCCAGGTCGGCGGCGGGTGTGGCTGGTCGGGTTTTCTATGCTTACAAAGGCCGAAGAAGAGGTGTTTTCTTCGCTTTCAAGGCTTGATTGCATCAGAGAGGTCGCGGAAGGTCCTGAAGACGACCTCTCTTCTCATCCATCGCTCACGCTTCATATGCAGCCTGACCTTCATTCCCAGATATTCGAGGCACGCGGACTCTTTACAGGCCTTTCGGATCAGGGCGCCATCGGTCCCGATGAAGAGGCCATAGTCCTTCCAGATCAAAGCGCCCTTATACCTGTTTTGGAATGGCTGGTCAGCGCCAGAGGCGTGCCTTTCAACATCTCAATGGGGTATCCGCTTGCCCATACGCCTCCTGCTAGACTGTTGTGTCTCGTCTTGGACGCCCAGACAGGCCGCCGCAGTGACGCCTTCCATGTGCAGGAATACCTCGATGTGCTGCGTCATCCATATGTCAAGGGCTTAAGGCCCCTTGATGCCAGGGACCGCGAAGACCTGCCGGCCGAGGAGTGTTTCCGCAAGATTGTCCACAGGATAGAGGCCTGGGTTGCGGAAAAGAGGCCCATCTTTGTCAGGTGTGGGGATGTGCTGAAGGATCTTGAAGATGACGAAGGGGTGGGCGGCGTATGGGTCAGATTTCTGTCCGAAGTGCACAGGAGGCTCTTTCTGGACCCTGGGGAGGCGGCGGATGTGCGCGGTTTCGCAGCGGCCCTGATATCCATCCTTGATTTGATCGTTGATTCGAGCACCTGGCAGTCCCATTCCATGGCAGGGGAATTCATGTCGGCCCTGTATGAGTTTCTCGATACCCTGATCCAGGGTCCGATAGCTGCTGAACCGTTGACTGCAAACGGGTTTAGATTCCTTTTCCGCCATCTTGCCCGCGAAATCCATATCCCTTTCGTCGGCATGCCGTTGGACGGCCTCCAGGTCCTTGGCCTCATGGAGACAAGGTGTCTGGATTTCAAGAAGGTCCTGGTCTTTGATGTAAATGAGGGCATACTGCCGCCAGAGGAGGACATAAATCCCTTGCTGCCGCCTGGTCTAAGGCGCCGTCTAGGCCTGCCGGGCCGCAAGGAAACGGTCGATTTGAGCAGGAGGTATCTTCAAAGGCTCCTCTCAAGGGCGCAGGAGGCACATTTATTCTTTTCTGAAGGGGGTGAAAGGGTTAAGAGCCGTTTTATCGAGGAGATCCTATGGGAAAAAGAAAAGGCAGGCCTGATCCCTGTTGGGTATGATGTTAGACATGACGATGGGGTCGGATATCGGTCGGTTTGTTCATCCGGGGGTGCTGGACTGCCATCTGGACTTTTTGAACAATGCGGCGCGGCGGCGGTCTCCATGCCGAAGGACGGCGTAGCCAGCCTGCTTTCTTCCTTTATCTTTTCTTCGACCTCGATAGACACATATCTTTTTTGTCCGTTCAGGTTTTATGCGGCCTATTGCCTCGGCCTGAGACAGGGCATTGCAGACGTAGGCCGGGCCTTAGGTCCAGATGCCGTCGGGCGCCTGATCCACAGGGTGTTAAAGGAGGTGTACGGGCGTTGGCTCGACAAGGAGATGGTGTTTAGTGGGGATGAGTCCGCTGTGCTTGCTGAGCGATTGGATTGTGTGTTGAGGGAGGAGTTCGGCGGGAACGAGTGGCTCAATGCGGCCGTGGATCTGTTCCGAGAGGCCGCGTTTTATAGGCTGGGGCATCTCCTTAGGCTGGAGCAGGATTGGGTCAAAGGCCATATTTTGCTCGGGCTGGAAAGGCCGTTCGAGGCCGGATTCGATCTGGACGACGGGGTGCAGGTGAGACTGAAAGGTATCGTGGACAGGGTTGAAAGGGACAGAGGCAGCGTCTTGTGGGTTATAGATTACAAGACCGGGGGCGATATAAAGATGCCCAAGGGTAGGTATGCGACGGACTTTTCGAGGGAGGCCCTGAAGGCGACCATCGGCTCCTTTCAGCTTCCCATCTACCTCATTCTTTGTGACCGGATCTTTGATCTCAAGGGCCGGTGGGACCGAATGAATGCGGCAATTTATGAGCTTAAGGGCATCGGGGCCTCGACAAGACCCGATGATGTTAGAAAGGTCTTGTTCGGGACCGGAGACGATCATGAATCGCTCATGGATTCGCTATATCTACCTGCCCTTAAGTCCATCGTTTCAGAGATACTTGATCCCGAGACATCGTTTGAGCCTGACCCGTCGGATCCGGCTCAATGTCGCTCCTGTCCGTACAGCACTGGCCTTTGCAGGGCAGCTGTATAGATCGCCCTTTCGCTTTTTTATGATTGCGGCTAGAATCTCGATTAGCTGGATTGCGCGCAAATTTCTATCGGTAAGAGGTTTTTATGGGTAAAGGGTATTCAATGAAAGGCGTGCCTCTTCCAAAGGCGTATGATTTCAGTGCAGTGGAGCGCCGCTGGTACGGCGAGTGGATTAGCGCCGGGCTCTTCAGGGCGGATGCGGGTTCGGACCGGCCTGCGTTTTCCATGGTCATCCCCCCACCCAACGTGACAGGGGTATTGCATATCGGACATGCCTTGAACAACACGCTTCAAGACATCCTTGTACGCTACAAGCGCATGGACGGCTTCGATGTCCTTTGGGTGCCTGGTACGGATCACGCGGGCATCGCTACGCAAAATGTGGTGGAGCGCCAGCTGGCAGCGGAGGGCAAGACCCGTGACGATCTGGGCAGGGACGAGTTTATCGCGCGGGTCTGGAGGTGGCGGCAGGAGAGCGGCGGCCATATCATCGAACAGCTCAAACGCCTCGGCTGTTCATGTGACTGGAGCCGCGAGCGCTTTACTATGGATGATGGGTTGTCGCGCGCTGTCCGGGAGGTCTTTGTGAGGCTCTTTGAAGAAGGGCTCATCTACAAGGGCGATCGCATCATAAACTGGTGCCCGAGATGTCATACTGCCTTGGCTGACATAGAGGTCGAGCACGAGATGGCTGATGGCCGGATCTGGTATATAAGATATCCGGTCTCTGGCGGTGGAGGCCATGTGACGGTGGCCACCACAAGACCTGAAACCATGCTCGGCGATACGGCTGTTGCGGTCCATCCAGACGATGTGAGGTACAGTGCCGTTATCGGGCGGATGCTCCACCTTCCTTTGATGGAACGCGACATCCCGGTGGTGGCGGACGATACGGTCGATCCGGCATTTGGTACAGGCGCGGTCAAGGTTACGCCCGCCCATGATTTCAATGACTTTGAGACGGCGAGACGCCATGGCCTGCCGGCCATAGACATCTTTGACAAGAATGCCCACATCAAGCCGGGGTTCGGCCCTTATTCAGGTCTCGACCGCTACGAGGCGAGAAAGAAGATCATTGAAGACCTCAAGGCCCAAGGGCTTCTGGAAAAGGAGGAATCTTACAGTCTTGCGGCTGGTGGTTGTTACCGTTGCAAGACTACGGTCGAGCCTAGATTGTCGAAGCAGTGGTTCGTGAAGGTCGCCCCGCTTGCAGGGCCGGCGTTAAAGGCGGTCTTGAATGGAGAGACCAGGATCATGCCGGCTTCATGGATCAAGACCTATGAGGAATGGATGACTAACATCCGCGATTGGTGCATCTCGCGCCAGATTTGGTGGGGGCACAGGATCCCGGCCTGGGAGTGCAAGGCATGTGGAGAGCTGATCGTGGCGAGGGAGACACCTAAGACATGTCCAAGATGCGGCGGTTTGGAACTCATCCAGGAGGAGGACGTGCTCGATACGTGGTTCAGCTCGGCCCTTTGGCCGTTTTCGACCCTGGGCTGGCCTGATGAAACGCTGGAGCTCAGACGCTATTATCCGACTTCCGTGCTCATCACTAGCTTTGACATCCTTTTTTTCTGGGTGGCCCGTATGATGATGATGGGGTTGCACTTCATGGGGGATGTCCCGTTCGTGCATGTCTATCTCCATGCGCTGGTGCGCGATGGATCGGGTCAGAAGATGAGCAAATCCAAGGGGAATGTCATAGATCCTATCACCATTATGGACAGATATGGCACGGATGCGGTGCGCTTCACTTTGTGTTCATTGGCTGCACAAGGTCGGGACATCAAGTTGTCGGAGGAGAGGATTGAGGGTTACAGGCACTTTGTAAACAAGATCTGGAATGCCGCAAGGCTTGTGTTGATGAATCTTGGGGGCAGGCATGAGGCCTTGGACGCTGCAAGGGTGTCCGGTCTTACAGCCCTCGCCGGTCTCGATCTCGCCGATTGTCTTTACGAAAAGTGGATACTCTCGCGTCTCAGCGCCGTCATCGCCAAGGTAAGGGCTGCATTCGACAACTTTGATTTTGATGTGGCGGCAAGGGAGATGTACCAGTTTTTTTGGCATGAATTCTGTGATTGGTATCTCGAGCTTGCAAAGCCATCCTTTTCAAGCAATGACGCCGCAAAAAAACGGACTGCGAGGGTCGTTTCGCTCATAGTGCTCGACAACAGTCTAAGGCTCTTACACCCAATCATGCCCTTTGTGACAGAAGAACTTTGGCACAGCCTCCCGGGCAGACAAGGTTATATCATGACCGCCCCATTTCCTATGTCTTCGCCTGAGTTCGATTCCCCTGAGGCCGAGGCCCTGGTCAACGGCCTTATCGAGGTTGTGACGGCCATAAGAAACATCAGGGCCGAACTGAATATCCACCCAGGGGCCGGGGTGAAGGTCATGGTGATCGCCCATTCGCAAAGGGCAATGGACATCATGGAGTCTCATGGGCCTGCCATATCCACGCTTGCCAGGGTTGAAGAAATCGTCTTTCTCCCTGTGGGCGGGAGGAGACCTTCGGGTGCTGCGACCGTGATCCTTGAAGACCTTGAGCTATTCGTGCCGGTCGAAGGCCTTGTTGACATAGAAGGTGAGATCAAGAAGGCCACAAGGGAAGAGAAAAGACTCGCCTCCGAGATTGAAAAGGCCATGACAAAACTTGCCAGAGAGGATTTTCTTTCAAAGGCCCCACGTGAGATCATTGAAAAGGAGCGGGAGAAGCTCAAGAGGTTCGAGGCGCAGATGGAAAAGATCGTAAACCACAAAAAGATGCTTGAATCCGCCATAGGATCAAGGGATAGAGATGGACAGGCGTTTCTATGAAGGGATAGTGGCGCAGGCGCTCCGTGAGGATATCGGGCACGGGGATATCACTACTTCGCTTTGCGTGCCGCGGGATGTCAAGGGCCGTGCCGTTGTCGTTGCCAAGGAAGACTGTGTCGTTGCCGGGATATTTGTCGCTGAAGAGGCCTTTTTGCAGTGCGACCCGGATTGCAGCTTCCCGATGGCCCTTAATGAGGGCGCAAGGGCCAACAGCGGCGATGTGGTGATGGAGATACAGGGCAGTCTCCAGGCCATCCTTCAGGCGGAGCGCACGGCCTTGAATTTCCTGCAGCGGCTCTGCGGCATTGCAACCCTGACCAGGCACTTTGTAGAGAAGATAGGCGACCTCCCCTGCCGCCTTGTTGATACCAGAAAGACCACCCCGTGCCTGAGGGTGCTTGAAAAATACGCGGTGCGGGCAGGGGGCGGCTTCAACCACCGCTATGGGCTTTCAGACGGCATCCTCATAAAGGACAACCACATAGCGGCCTGCGGTTCCATAAAAGAGGCCTTGTCAAAGGTCAGGGCCTCATGTCCACATACGCTCAAGATCGAAATCGAGGTCAGTACCCTGGATGAACTAAAGGAGGCCATCGATGCCGGGGCGGATGCAGTGCTTTTGGACAACATGGATGTCAAGACCTTGACAGAGGCCGTGGCCATGGCCCGCGGTTTAAAGCCAGGCCTCCTGCTCGAGGCCTCGGGCGGCGTCTGCCTTGAAAACGTAAGGGATGTGGCCGGAACCGGGGTCGATATCGTGTCTGCAGGGGCGCTCACCCACTCGGCCAGGGCCGTTGATCTGAGTCTCAGGGTGATACGTTTTGCCTTTGCGGATGGCCATTGTCTCACCCCTTCAAGTTCGGCATCTAGCAGGGGATCGGAGAGCTCGTCGACCTGCAATTGACAACGAGGAACTACGAAGCATTTAGACTGGCTTCTTAATGTCTTTGATGCGTAACGAGACCGTTCCTTTGGGTAACTTTGCCTCAACGATGGAGTTTAATGGCTTACCTAAAAGCGCTCTTGCGATTGGCGTGTTGATATTGATAGCCCCGCATTCCGGATTTGATCTTTCATAAGTTATTAATGCCTGCTTTTCGTCCTGAGGATTTTCAATATCTACATAAACTACGGTATCCTCAACTTCGACTTTGATATCGATCTCTGACCCATGAATAGACCTATCGGGCTCGCTTTCTCGGGGGTTCTTGCTCGGTCGCTTCGTCTTGCGTCTCAAAAATGAGTATGTACTTGATTCTTTTGAAACATCAACATATTGCGGATAAATATCTCTTTTATCTAGTGCATTCCAAAGACCATTCAAGGCATCCACCTTGTTTGAGTAAAATGCCGATTCCCTGACATGGAAGAACTCCCATCCGCAACGCTCCAATTGTCGCTGGCGTTGCATGTCGTCTTCATAGCGGTCAGCGCCATGCCAACGGTCGCCGTCGCACTCGATCGCCAGACGCGCTTGTCCGCCCTCGACCACGAGATCAATCCGCTTGCCTGCGACTTCATGCTGGGCAAGCACCGTGAAATCCCTGCGAAGAAGTTCCAAGGCGATGTCAACCTCGAACCAACTTTCGAATGGTGCGGGAGGACTCACAACGCGCCGGTTGTCCTGGGCCGCTCGCCGCTCCAATTCGTCCCGCTCGATTCCGGCGATCTGTTGCGGTTTCGTGTTCTCGAAGAACTCAAGCAACTGACGTCGAAGACACAAGGCGCTGAGATCGTCACAAGTGACCGAGTGGAAAAGAATCATCATGTCACGGGCGCGGCTGGCCGCGACATTGAAACGTCGCTCATCCACCGCTTTTGTGAGGGGACCGATTCTTTCGTTGCTGGCAGCGACAAGCGACAGAAACATGATGTCTCGCTCGTCGCCCTGGAAACTGTAGGGATTGCCGCAGATCAAGCGGCGCCGCTCCATTTCCTCGGCGCCCAATCGTTCGAGCAATTGACTCTCGATCAAAGCCGCTTGCGCCTCACCTTGAAGCACTACCACGCCCATCGTCTTGCCGTCATAACGACTGTCGCCGCTCATCTCTGCAATTCTCTCAACGATGGCTTCGGCCTCCGGACGGTTGATCGCACGGTTGTTCGAGCCCTCACGATATCCGCCTTTCACAAAGACATGGTCGAGCGGAGGCAGGCGGTTCGGGCCATACTGCCGCAAGGGGATCAGCGGAGTATCCGAATAGCACAGATTGTTGCTGAATCGAATGATCTCCGGCATACAGCGGAAATGCTCCCGCAGCGTTATACGTCTGGTTCCATACCGAAGTTTCCCGTGATCGAATAGGCTGCT
>NZ_JBMFRG010000045.1:0-15890 GCF_049968175.1 Dissulfurimicrobium sp. | reverse complement strand
CTGATGGAGTATTTTGAAACTGAGGTTGACCCGCTTTTTAAACAGACGATGGAGTATCTGTATAGGTGGATGGGGATCCTGGAGGGTGAGGGCCGTGATTCAAGGGTTGATGATATCGGACATGGGTTGGTTCATAAATCAGTCAAGGAAGATATGCACTGGAATATGATGTCAAAAAAGACATCTTCTTCATATTCGAGCGAACATATTACAAAGAGGGCGGCGACAGGGGAAAAGGGCAGCGGGAAGTCTAATGAATTTTTTTCATGGGGGCCCAATCTGAGTGTCGGAATAAAATCGATCGATGAGCAGCACAAAAAGCTGGTAGGGATGGTAAATGCCATTCACGATGTGGTCAAAAGTGGCAAGGGCAAGGAGGTCACCGGAAAGATATTGAATGAACTCGTGGAATATACTGCATATCATTTCAAGACGGAAGAAGACTATTTTCAGAAATACAGCTATCCAGAGACCAAAGAACACATGGCGATACATGCAAGTTTGGTAAAAAAGGTCCTGGATTTCAAAGATAAGTTTGACAGGGGCGCTGCGATGTTGGATTTCGAACTCTTGAATTTCCTTAAAAATTGGCTTGTGGACCATATTGGCGTAACCGACAAGAAATATGGGCCGTTTTTGACCGGCAAGGGGGTCAAATAGAGAAAAGGATAATAATGGAATATGTATGTCGGAAGACGTCCGGCAGCTCATCAAAGACCTCAGGCCCAACCTCTCTATCGGTAGATTCGGCAGGATCTTCACCGACACAACCGAGTATATGGAGATTTCATATGGTGATGTAATCGCCTTGGGCGGGCTCCATTATCTTGTACTGAGAGATGAGGCCGAGAGAAGCTTCGGTATAGAAGACCCGAAATACTGGGTCAAGCGTTGCACAGTGCTTGAGACAGGCGACCGTCGTATTTTAAAACTCGTATTTCATGAGAGCTTTCCGCTTCAGCTCGGCAAACTCGTTGTCAAGTGCTATCGCAGCCCTGAAAAAGAGGCGCGAATCCTTGCACTCGTCCGTGGAGACAGGCGTTTCATGCAGGGGATTACTATAAAAGATGAAAGAGGTAATCCGGTCAGGATAATCGACATAATCAGAGGCAAGAGGCTTGATGAGACGGTAGCGGATATCGAGGCTGACCATAGGACATATTTCTTTGAGTTCTTTCCCGAAATCCTCGAGAAGTTCATGGGGGCATGCGAGGCGATAGAGTTTTTACACTCAAAAGGCGAAAAACACGGCGACATAAGAAGAGACCATCTGTGGATTGAGAGCGGCACAGGGCATTATCGTTGGATAGACTTTGACTACACATATGATTTTCACGAGAACCCATTTGGTCTTGATATCTTCGGGCTTGGGAGTATTTTCATTTTTTTGGCTGGCAAGGGCATATATAATCTGCAGGCGATAGAGGGTCTCGGACGGATTGAGGCCAGACTTGTCCCCGGGGACTTTTCATTACTTTATCCGAACAGGCTTGTAAATCTTAAAAAGGTGTTTCCTTATATACCAGATGAATTGAATAGGGTCTGTATGCACTTTTCAAGCGATGTTGAGGTCTTTTATGAGAGTGTCGATGAGTTTCTCAGAGAACTCGATATCTGCAAAAGGGTATTTACGAAAAAGGTATAATTTTATTGAAGATGGGGGATAATAATGGATTTTAAAAAGATATTGATAGCCGTCGATGCCTCAGAAAATGCACGGCGGGCGGTCGAATATACAGGCGAGATCGTAGGAAATGCAAAGGGCTTTGAGATAATGTTGCTTCATATAGCAAGGCCGCCGGAGCGTGACACCTTTCCTGATGAGCAGGTCTGGGAGGCCAAGCGTCTTGAGATGATGGCAAAAATAATGGATTTTTTTAAGGAGGCGAGGCATATCCTTGAATCAATGGGCGTGGCCAATGAGTCGATTTCCGAGCGTTATGTCGAATCTACGGGCCCAAGTATATCTCATCAAATTTTGGCCGAACAGGAAGCGTGTGGTTTTGGCACGGTCGTAGTCGGAAGGAGGGGGGTTTCGAAGGAAGAGGAATTTCTGTTCGGCAGCGTGTCGAATAGGGTAGTTCATTATGCCAAAAAATGTACCGTATGGGTGGTGGAGTAACAAGGGGTCCTGAACAAAAATTTGCACAAATGATTATTTATGCCCTGCCTGACTATAAGTCATTTTCAATTGTTAAGATGGTAGTACATAGCTATTTCTCCTTTTTTTAATTCAAAATCAAATCATTTTGTATTGAAATATCTTGCACAATTAATTATGTAGGGCTATTATTGTTTGTTCGCTAAAAAAGCTGAATAACCATTCATTGTGAGGCGGTGCAGTGGCAAATATAAAATTGACCAGGGAGCATTATTGACCACCAATGGATGCGGCTTCTGTCTTTCATCGCCTGTCAGAGGCATTTTCGTTTCCTGATATGCCGCCGAGTGCAAATGAAGGGATTGTTGACCTAATTGCTGGATTCCCGACAGTTATCGAGTCGGGCAATTTAGATGCAAATGCACTAGCAAATTCTATCTCGGCTGAAAATTTGCTTGAGCTTCAGGCTGAATATACACGTCTTTTCATTAACGCCCCGCGCAAGACACCAGCCCCTCCTTATGCCTCTGTTTATCTTTCAAACAACAGGCGTCTGATGCAGGAGGGGTATGACGATACTATCCGTTTCTATCTAGAGGCAGGCGTTGAGCCTCTGGATGGTCCTGAGCCAGCTGACCACATATTTTATGAACTCGAATTTGTAGGCCTCCTGATTGATTCAGGGCAGGCGGAACTGCTGTGTAGATTTCTTAAGGGACACTTGTTGAAATGGTATCCCGAATTCTTTGGTTGTATCTTACAGGCCGATCCTAATCCTTATTATGAGACAATCGCCAGGATTACAATGTCCAGTCTAACAAGCCTCGAAAAGGAGTTTTGTCATGAAGGTGAATCAAATCTTAAGAATGGAGGTTCTTTATGAAACGAAGGGAGTTTATTAAACTTTCCGCGGCAGGATGTGCGGCTTTGGGCCTTATGGAGCTTCAAGGGAGGGGGCTTTTTAGACCCGCCGTATCCCAGGGCGCTACAGCCGGCGCAACACCACAGTGTCTGCCTGGAAGTCTTGGGGCCAAAGAGGTGCCGAGCGTCTGCGAGATGTGTTTTTGGCGTTGTCCGATAGTAGGCAAGGTAAAAGACGGTAAATTGGTAAAGATTGAGGGCAATCCCAAGAGCCCATCCAATGGGCCAAGGGTCTGTGCGAGAGGTAATTCAGGGGTTCAGCTCGTTTATGACCCTGACAGGATGAAATATCCTATGAAGAGAATTGGGGCCCGTGGAGAGGGCAAGTGGGCCAAGATTTCTTGGGATGAGGCCCTGGATGAGATCGTGCACAATATGCAAAAGGTCAAGAAGGAATACGGCCCGAATGCGATTGCGTATTTTGATCATGGGGCGTCAGCCGAGTTCATGCGTGAGATATTCAAGGCTACGGGTACTGAAAATTATACAAACGAGCCGGCGTTCTTTCAGTGTGTAGGCCCTGTTGCCGTGGCCTATTTGAATACGGCTGGATACCTCGTATCAGGGACTAGACAGTATATAGACATGGGCAATGCCAAGGTAATTCTTCTTGTGGGGAGCCATATAGGTGAAAACGTCCATGTTTCTCATGTCCGTGAGTTTGTGGCGGGTCTCAATAAAGGGGCGAAACTCATAGTTGTTGATCCGAGGTTCTCTGCTCCTGCTAACAAGGCGGATATATATCTGCCCATACGTCCTGGCACGGATACCGCGCTTCTTCTCTCGTGGATCAACTATGTCATACAGAAAAATTTGTATGATAAGGAGTTTGTGAGGGACCACTGCAACGGCTTTGAAAAGCTGCGTGAGTCAGTAAAACCCTATACCATCGAATGGGCGGCCAAGATATGCGATCTTAATCCAAATGAGATGAGGAAGGCCATAGAGCTTCTGGCTAAGCACAGACCCAATGTGGCCATTCATCCGGGCAGACATTCAACTTGGTACGGCAAGGAAGATGTCGGCAGACATCAGGCCCTGGCAATCCTCAATGGCCTTATGGGCGCCGTTGCGGTGCCCGGCGGTATATATTTTCAGACGCCAGTAAAGCCTGATAAGGCAAAAGGCATGGAGGTTGAGGTGGAGGAAAACACGCCTGCAATTTCCTTGAAGACTGAATATCCCTATGCAGAGGCTCTTGGTACGCCTACGGCGAATATAATAAAGGCTACCCTCACAGGCAAACCGTATCCCATAAAGCTTTGGGGTATAAACGGTGTAAACATCCTCCAGACCATCTCAAATCCCTATGACACAATGGAGGCCATAAAGAAGCTTGACTTCATCTTCTGCTCTGAGATGCTCGCAGGCGAGACGGCGATATGGTCAGACATCATCTTGCCTGACGCCACGTATCTTGAGCGTTATGATGCGATTCATACCTATGACGGCCTCACGCCCTATCTGACCATCCGCCAGCCAGTGGTCGACGCCATGTTTGAGACCAGGTCCCCATATTGGGTTGCACATCAACTGGCAAGAAAGATGAATATCAATGTCTTTCCATATGAAAAGGAGCAGGATTATCTGAATCTGCAGCTACAGCCGCTTGGTCTTTCCATTGAAAAGCTTAATGCCCAAGGTGGCATCTTAACCTTCCCCTCCAAGCCTTATAGAAGCAGAAAGGAATTGAAGCTCCCCACCGATTCTGGGAAGTATGAGCTTTATGTGGAGGATTTTGCCAAGAACAAGCTCGACCCATTGCCAAAGTTTATAACTGTTACAGCACCGCCGAAGGGCTATATGCGTCTTGTTTATGGCCGCGTGCCCATGCATACATTCAGTCGCACCATGAACAATCTCTGGCTTCACAACGAAATGCCGGAAAATGAACTGTGGCTGAACGACGAGGTGGCTGCCAAGATAGGGATAAAAGACGGCGATATTGTGGTAATGGAAAATCAGGACGGGAAGAAATCAAATCCTGTCAAGGTGAAGGTGACTGCTGGAATGAGACCGGATGCAGCCTTCCTTCCGCATGGATTTGGAAGTAAATCCCCACTCCTTACCAAGGCCTACAACAAAGGCGCAAGTGACCAATTCATGATTACGCGTTATGAGAATGATCCCTATGTCGGATCATCTTCTCACCGAACCAGTTTTATAAGGCTTATCAAGGATGGCAAGACCCTGGATATACCTGAGATAAGGCCGCTTCCACCTGAGATACCGCGTTTTGAAATAAAAAAGACCGCTTAAGGAGGGAAAATAAAAAATGAGCCAATATGCCATGGTTATAGATCTGAATCGTTGTGTGGGGTGCCATGCGTGTGCCCTTGCATGCAGGGCGGAGTGGCAGGTTCCGGTGCCCTACCATAGGAATTGGGTGAAGCGCCTTGGTCCTGACAAGACGCCTGAGGGGCTTTCATACACATTCTGGCCTGGGTTGTGCAATCACTGTGATCATCCGGTCTGCGTCGGGGTGTGTCCGGCAGACAAGGTTGTAAGGGAATTTAAGAATCCAAAGACCGGTGAAGTAAAAAAGATGCAGATTGCGGCCACATATAAAGATCCATTTACGGGCGTCGTTCTCATAGAAAAAGATCGCTGTATAGGCTGCGGCAATTGTGTGGCTGCCTGTCCATATGGAGCAAGATATCTAAACGAGCAGCTTGATGAGCCAAAGGCTGACAAATGCACGTTCTGCATCGAGCGCATTGCCCATGGTGAGATCCCTGCATGTGTAAAGACATGCATCGTCGACGCCCGTATATTCGGAGATCTTTCTGACAAGAAGTCAGAGGTTTATAAACTCGTGCACGAAAAGGGTGCCAAGCGCCTGAGTTCAAAAGAGGTCAGTATTGGTCCTAATATCTATTATCTAGGCAAAAAGAAGGATATATCCCTCCTATTTACAAAATGCGCGCCGCATGAAAGAAAATGGGAGAAGGTAAGCTCGCTGCCTCCTGGCAGAAGGGAGATGCTCCTTGCAGCAATCAAAGGGCTCCCAACTTTTATCTAGTATGGGCCGCTAAAGACAAATGAATTCGGGGGGCAATCTGCCCCCCCCCATTTTAAAATCAGACCTGCAATATATCGAATGTAATTTTCCTGATTTAAAGCGATAATCAGTCGGAGAATCAGGTTTTTTTATGGCTGAAGAACGAAAATCATCAGCAAGAGATTTTTTTGGCCTTTTCTCGGTGTATTCAGCCTATGAGGAGAGGATTAGATAAAATTAGATAAAAGGTAAAAAAAATAAATTATTAAAGGGGGAGATGTCGTTGTATGAAGATGAAAACTGCAGGATTTGTTTTAGGGGTATTGCGTTGTTTATTACTTCCGGTGTAGCCATGGCAGGTGCGCCTCTTACTAACATAAGGGGTTGGGGGGTGTGCCCTTAATCCGTTCGCCTATGTGGCTAATCCACTTAAAGGTGGTGACAAAGGACTGCTTGGGAATGGTATGATTTCAAGGCCGCAGATCGGCATCTGGAACGTAGGGCTTACCGAGAGCCATATCAACTGGTGGAGCGTGGGTATTAATGAGACATTACTTAACCGGGTTGAGATAGGCTACGGCCATGAATTTATTGATGTAAAAAACTTCAGAACATCGACAAGGACAATCTGTCCATGAAGGTCAATATGATCAAGGAAGGCGACTTTGGCATAGGGCTCATGCCAGCGATATCGGCCGGATTGATTTGGAAAAATACTGGGTTCGACGCAAAGCTAAGGAAGAGCTCGGATGCCGATTATTATTTAGTTGCTACAAAGATGTTCGGAAACCTCCCTATGCCTATAATATTAAATGCCGGCCTTTTGTCCACCACTGGTTATGTAAGAGGGGTGCTTGGCTTTGGCGACCATAGAGACACAGTGTTTTTCGGCAATGTCGAGACAGTCGTCCTCAAGAAGTTTATAGTTGGTCTTGAATACGAACAGGATGCCGATGTGGGCAAAGTCTTTAAAAATGATCCTACGCATTATTCAACCCATTCTTTATGGGAAGGATATATAGCCTAAACTATGATGATCATCTGATGCTTGTAGCCTCATATGCGAATACAGGCGACAAGAATTCCGTCTCTGAAACGGCTTTTAGCGGTGGGTACGTATTGTCACTGCAATATGCATTTTAAGGAGAGCCTGTTCGATCCCCCTACCAATATTAGGAAGGGGGATCGATTTTTTATTTATTATAAACCAAACTGTTTTAATCTATTCAAGAGGGTTTTGTAGCTGATCTTTAACATCCTGGCAGCCGCCGCCTTATTTCCTCCAGTAGCTTCGAGTGCGGTTTGGATAAGTCTTTTTTCCTTTTTGAGCGTTTCCTTTTTTGTTTCGGACCAGAGCCCATCCTTGCCTTCACTTCGTTTTTCTTGTTGATCGTCTCGGCGTATTAGCAATAGTTTCAATGATTCGGCTGTGATATTCCCTTTAGTGAAGACCGAAGCCCTATCAATGATATTGAAGAGCTCCCTGACATTTCCAGGGTAGTCGTATTGTAACAGCAACGCCTCTGCATCCCTCTCGATGGTTATCCTGCCGCCGGACATCCTTTCGATCTCCTGTATGCGCAAACAGGCCAAAGGGATAATATCATCGGGTCTTTCTCTTAGGGGTGGTACGTGTATAGGAAGGCTCGAAAGGCGATAAAACAGGTCTTCTCTGAAGCCACTTTCTCTGTTAAGCTCACGATTTGTGGCTGCAATAACCCTTGTATTGCTCCTATGTTCAATCGAGGCCCCGATCGGCATATAAAGACCGGAGTCAAGGAATCTTAAAAATTTAGGCTGGACGGCAGGAGGCAGGTCGCCTATCTCGTCAAGAAAGAGCGTTCCATTGTTTGCATTCGCGATCAGACCTTGTCGGGTCTCGTTGGCGCCCGTAAAGCTCCCTTTTATGTGACCAAATAGCAAGGAATCGGCGAGTTCGGGGGTAAGGTTGGCGCAATTTATCGCTATGAAGCCCGCCCGCCCGCTCTCTCTGTGTATAAAACGGGCGAGCATGTCTTTCCCTGTACCGGTTTCGCCTGTGATAAGCACCGGTAGCATGGTTGGCGCCGCGAGTTCGGCGGTCTTTAAGACCTCTTTCATTTGATGGGATGCTGCAATGATGTTTAGTTGATCTTCAAGCGGGATATGTTCGGCAAATAACCTGCACATGGCTTCTATATCCACTGGTTTTTCAAGAAAGTCCGTTGCGCCAAGCCGTATTGCCTCGACGGCTTTTTGTATGGTCCCATAGGCGGTGACGACAATAACTATGCAAGATGGATTTCCAGCCTTTATCGGTCTTATCAATCCCAAACCATCTCCATCCGGGAGCTGTATGTCCAACAATGCGCCGTGGATTTCATTGAAGGCGGTCTTTTCCGCCTCTTTGAACGTACAGACCGTTTTGGTATTGAATCTTTCAGAGAGGGCTTGTGCAAATAACTCGGCAAGTCTTTTATTGTCTTCGACTATAAGTATATTCTTTTTCATGCCGTTTGATCCGATCCGTTTCCTTGTTGACTTTATAGGGTTTTGCCTTTCTGATATTATAGGCTATTTTTAGCCTGTCTTGCTATAGCCTCAGTTTGGCCGTGTGAAATCTAATAAAAATGAAAAAGACTATTGCAGTACTTGATATAGGTTCCCAAACCTTTAGAATGGCCATTGTAGATGTGGAGGCTGGCGGAATTAAGATTCGCTGTTCCGAACGTGTGAATGTACGTCTCGGCCAAGGGCTTTCAGCCGCACCAAGGCTTTCGGTTAGTGGGATCAAAAACGGCGTCGCTGCTTTAAAAAGATTTAGGAACCTACTCACGGGATATGATATCGACAGGGTGGTTGCCTACGGCACGGCTGCCCTTAGGAAGGCGGAAAATGCCTCTGTCTTTATAGATATGGCCAAAAATGCCGGATTTGATATAGAGATACTTGCCGGAAATGAAGAGGCGCGCCTCAGCGCCATGGGGGTGTATTACAGCCTAAAAGGTATCAGTAATAGAATGTCGCTGATCGCGGATGTCGGCGGTGGCAGTACAGAGCTTATCCTCGCAAGAGGCGGCGAGATACTTTTCAGTCGTAGTCTTGACATAGGGGCTGTAGGGCTCTCTGAAAAATTTTTTGGAACGGGCGTCTTGTCGGGTGAGGAATTTGAAAGATTGGGGCGCTTTGTTGCAAGGTCTATCCATGATGCAAAAAGAGATATTGGGCATACTGTCCCTGAGATATTGATAGGGACGGGTGGGAGCGCGACCGCAGCCGGGGCTATGTTTATCAAGATGGCCAGATATGAGCCGAGCCGCATAAGGGGGCTTGTATTGAGCGCCGATGGGCTTAGCGACCTTCTGTCCTGCCTTATCAAGGCAAAAACACCCTTGGAGAAAAATACGATCCTCGGTCTCGAGCCTGAAAGGGCTGACATACTTCCTGCTGGTATCGCGATTTTTTTAAGTGTATTATCAACTTTTAATCTCAAAGATATGATCATAACAGACGGTGGCCTTTTATTGGGCCTTCTTATAAATCTTGTTCAAAAGGAGCTTGGCATTCATGTTGAACCATCCTATACCTCAGGCCTATACATTTGATGATCTTTTGCTTGTACCGGCCCATTCGAGCGTGTTGCCGTCAGAGGTGGACATTTCCACCCAGCTTACCAGTGAAATCAGGCTCAACATCCCTATCCTGAGTGCTGCAATGGATACGGTTACCGAGGCTGATACTGCTATAAGCTTGGCGAGAGAGGGTGGAATAGGGATAATTCACAAAAATATGCCCGTAACAGCCCAGGTAAAGGAGATAGAGAAGGTGAAGAAGTCAGAGAGCGGTATGATCGTGGCGCCAGTGACAGTAACTCCAAGACAGCGTATCTGGGAAGTACAGCAGATAATGCGCGAATATAGAATATCCGGCGTTCCTGTCGTTGAAGGGGAAAAATTGGTCGGTATAGTGACAAACAGGGACCTCCGTTTCGAGACTAACTGGGATCTTGAGGTCAGGGAGGTGATGACAAAGGAAAATCTTATTACAGCACCGGTAGGTATAACACTTGAAGAATCCAAGGCGCTTCTCCATAAGCACCGGATAGAAAAATTGTTGGTTGTAGATGACAGGGGTAACTTGAAGGGTCTTATTACCATAAAAGATATCGAAAAAATTAAGAAATATCCCCTTGCCTGTAAAGACAGCCTTGGGCGATTGAGGGTTGGAGCTGCAGTCGGGGTGGGACGTAATCGTCTGGAGCATGTAGAAGCGGTCTTGAGGGCCGGGGCCGATGTCGTCGTTGTAGATTCAGCGCATGGACATTCGCAGAATGTGATAGATGCGGTAATGGATATAAAGAAGACCTTCCCCACTGCGCAGGTGATAGCTGGGAATGTAGCAACTGCTGAGGGCGCTGAAGCCCTTATCAAGGCAGGAGCGGATGCCATAAAGGTCGGGGTGGGGCCGGGTTCCATCTGTACAACGCGTATCATAGCGGGTGTAGGTGTCCCACAGATGACCGCAATCCATGATTGCGCCGTAGTAGCAAACAAATATGGAAAATACATAATTGCAGATGGAGGTATCAAGTTTTCAGGTGACCTCACCAAGGCTATAGGCGCGGGGGCACACTGTGTAATGATAGGCAGTCTCCTTGCTGGTACCGATGAGAGCCCAGGTGAATTGGAGCTGCTGCAGGGCAGGAGCTATAAGGTATATAGAGGGATGGGGTCAATAGGGGCGATGAAGGAGGGCAGTAAGGATCGATATTTTCAAAATGAGGTCGAGTCTCCGGCAAAGCTTGTCCCTGAAGGCATAGAGGGTAGGGTGCCCTATAGAGGGCCTATAGCAGCTACAATCTTTCAGCTTACAGGCGGTCTCCGTTCAGGTATGGGTTACCTTGGTTGCAGTACCATAGAGGAATTGAGGCAAAAGGCCCGTTTCGTACGGATCACTCAGGCTGGTCTGAAAGAAAGTCATGTGCATGACGTCATCATTACAAAGGAGTCACCCAACTATTGGCTCGAGCGCTGAAAAAGACATGTCGTCTCCAATTGCTGCCTTTGACCTTGAGACAACAGGTCTTTCCCCTAGATCTGGTGCAAGAATAATTGAAATAGGTGCGGTAATAATAAAATATGGCGTCATCACAGCCGAATTCTCAAGTCTTATTTATACCTCTCAGAAGATTCCACTGCAGGTTACACGTATCCACGGCATTACAAATGATATGCTTGATGGTCAACCTATGCCCGAGGATGTCTTTCCTGCCTTCATGAACTTCATAGGCAAGATACCATTAATAGCCCACAATGCACATTTTGATTTTAGCTTTTTGCGGCATGAGCTTAGATATATCGGTTTCGATCTCTTCAATGAGGGTATTTGTACCTTGGAGTTGAGCCGACGGCTCTTGCCCCATTTATCCAATCATCGGTTGGAGACAGTCGCAAGGCATTTATTAGGAGATCTACCGGAAGGGATAAGGCTTCATCGAGCATTGGACGATGCCAGATTGACAGCACTTATATGGAAAGAAATGACAATGATGCAAAAATGAAAAAATTTCAAATGCAACAAAGTTGTTGCAAATTTTTTAAAATTTTAATTAGTGATTAAAAGAACTTGGCTTTTTTAATATAATTTTAAGAATTAAAGCAACTAAACTGTTGCTATAAATCAAAACATTCATCATCCAAAAATATTTTTATAATTATAACTAATTGAATTTATATAAGATTTAATTTTTCACAACTTGGTATCTAATTTGCATATTCATATGGCATCTGTCCTTAATGAAAGGAGGCGCCATTGAATAACAAAAAGATCCCCAATGCAACTGTATTGAGACTGTCGATGTATCACCGTTATCTGCAAGGCCTGCTCAGGGATGGCAAACATGTGATTTCATCGGCCGATCTGGCCCATTTCACCAATGTAAATCCTGCTCAATTGCGCAAAGATCTTTCGTATTTCGGCAAATTTGGCGTCCGCGGCGTCGGTTATCAGGTAGAGCAGCTAGTTTTGAAGATACAAAGCATCCTAGGTCTGGAAAAAAGATGGCGCATGGCGTTGGTCGGCATCGGACATATAGGTAAAGCCTTATTACAGTATGGTCAATTTGAAAAGAGAGGTTATTTTTTTGTGGCAGCCTTTGATTTGGATGAGGCCAATATTGGAAAAATGATCGGCAATTTGGCTATAAAATCTATAACTACCCTAGAGGAGATTGTAAAAAAAGAAGATATCGATTTTGGTGTTATAGCTGTACCTAATGAAAGGGCGCAAGAAATTGCAGATCTTTTTGTCAATTCAGGAATAAAAGGCATATTGAATTTCTCTTCTGCCCATCTTGAAGTACCTAAAAATGTATATGTAAGAAATATAGATTTTACTTTATTGCTCGATACTATGACTTATGCAATATCGCGTCGCCATGAAACGGTAAACGATAAGATGTCGAGAGCTACATTTGATGAACATAAAAAGGGATTTGATATATTTACTGAACATATGACCCCATCTTGGCTCATTTAATGCAAATTTTATCTTTATTTTGATTTTATCTTCAAATTTTCTTTGACTTTTTGTTGAGCCTTGATCTAAAAATATAAATAAAGGAGGTGAAAGGGGAGGGCAGCAGTAGGTATTATCCAAGGAAAATAAAATCCATTGAAAGGAAGGAGCTATGAGAAAGGAAACAGCTTTATTTGTATTGTCTGTATTTATGATGGTTATGTTCTCCATAATCTCTACGGCCCATTCTCAAACAGGTGGGATCCAGTCTCCTCAACAAGGTATGGGTCCCACTTCAGCTGGCCAAGCCAATACAGCTGGTGGTCAAGTAGGCGCCAATATATCATCTGTCACAATCAACATAGATAAGACTGCGCTTGATAATGGCGGTGTCATTACAGTAACTGGCACCGCGCCGCCAGGAAAACCTGTATATCTTGAGGTATATTCTGATGAAAAACGGGCGCGTGCAAACTTTTTTGACAACAAGCCTAATAAAGAGACCGGCAAGATCCCTTACATTTTTTATATGACATATGAAATGCCCGCTTATTACAAGATAATCCTGCCGAAAGACAAGTCTGATATACTTACAGAGATAAAAAAGGAAGGGGCTAAATGGAAATATTCCGATGCATTAAAGAAACTTGGCGCAGAAGATGCTTATATCGCCCCTGCCACTATAAATATAGAACGTTATCAGGCGAGCATTCTTGCAAGCATTATCGGTTCAAGGGGTCAGTTGCTCCCGCCTATGGATGCAAAGGAAAATAGAAGGCACTCTATGCAGCTAGTAAAAAGCCGATTCAAGTCCCCCGGAAAACTATTTGATGCAACAGTTGATACGGCGCCTGACGGTAAATTCAAGGCAGAGGTCAATATCCCGTCTGGTTCTCCCCCAGGTAAATACAATATAGTAGCGGTGGCCGATAAAGTTAAAAGCGAACCGGCCACGTTTGAAAATCATATCAGTTTCCCAATGGTTTATCTTGCAAATGCCGGTACAAGTCTCAATCTTTTATGGCCATTTCTACTCTGTCTGATCATCTCGATCTTTGGCGTCCTTATGGGGGCCGGTGGCGGATTCATTCTGAATCCTATCCTTCTCTCTCTCTTTCCGCTGCCTCATACAATCGTAGCAGGTACAGTCATGCCTACCATCCTTTTCTCGCAGGGAAGCGGCATATATAACTATTCAAAGATTAAATTCATAAACTGGAAGCTTGGTATTTCCATCGGGATAGCCATGATGGCTGGTGGATTTATCGGTCCGAAACTTACTGAACTCATTACACTCTCTCAGTTTCAGTTCTTCTTTGGGTGGATACTCATAGTTCTTGCTGCTCTCATGTTCTGGCAAACTACACCTGGTTACATAGAAAAGAACAAGAAGGAAAAGGCCATCCTCCAGGAATTTAAGAAAAAAGCGGCAGAGGCAGCTGCAAAGGCCGGAAAGTAACTTAAAAAGGAGAATCAGATATGAAAGTAGAATTTTGGGGACAGGAATTTGAGGCCAATCTCTTTATCGGTTGTATCGGCGGCTTTTTGATTGCCATTATGTCTTCCATGTTTGGTTTCGGCGGCGGGCCTTTCATAGTGCCACTTATGACTGTCGGCATGGGACTTCCGATGTACATTGTTGTCGGGAGTTCGCTCCTTGCCATCTTTTTTAACACACTTATGGGTACTATAAGGCACTATCAGTTCGGAAATTTTGATCTCATACTCTTTTTATCGATGTTCCCTGCGGCATTACTTGGGGGTTATATAGGTCCACAGATAGCCAAAAGGGTGAGCCCTTTAATGGTAAAAAGGATTGCGGTTGTAGGGCTTTTGCTCCTGGCGCTGAATCTTTTGAACATATTTTAGATTTGTAAAAATTCATTTCGACTACCCTTTCTTTTTGCCGCAGGCCCTCCTCCCTCCATTAAAGAAAGGGTAGTCTTTCTTCCGTTGGTTTTTAGAAATTTCCTGATGCGAGACATCTCATAGCAAGGCAGCTCCATTTTATCAAAAAAGCCGCAATCCATGCAAGTATAAGTAGATAACTTACAGTAAATACAGTCCAGCCAACAGAGCCCGTCTCCCTCCAGATGGTTATAATCGTCACTATGCAAGGCGTATAAATGAGCACGAAGACCATAAAGGCAAGGGCGGTGGCTGGAGTAAGACCGCTTTTTCGAAGGACATCTTTAAGGTCATGGGTATCTTCCCCCTGGTCATCGGCCTGAAACAGCACGCCCATGGTGCTCACCACCACCTCTTTCGCCACAAATCCTGTAAGAAGGCTCACCCCTAGGCGCCAGTCAAAACCAAGCGGCCTGAGCACCGGTTCGATAGCCTTTCCTATGCGACCTATGTAGCTGTGCGCCATGCGTTCCTTGGCCATTTTCCTTTCTATAGTGCGTAGTCTTTCTTTTAGTTGACCCGTTAGCTGCATTTGTTTAGATGGATCGTTGCTCTGTGAAGCAGCCGCTATATCCTTTTCGATAGATGATTTCTGGGTCGGATAGTCTTGACTATATGGCACATTTCTTGGGAATGCCCCGAGAAACCAGATCACTATGGAAAAGGCTAGGACTACCCCACCCATCTTTTGAAGATATACTTTTGCCTTATCCCACATGTGTATAATGAGGCTCTTGATGGTCGGGAGCCTGTATGGAGGGAGCTCCAGTACAAAAGGTGCGGCTTCGCCTTTGAAAAGGAGGCGTTTAAATAACTGTCCCATTAGGATAGCAAGGACTATCCCGAGGATATAAACGAAGAAGATTATATTGCCTTCCCTGCCGGGGAAGAAGACGCTGGCAAGCAGCACATACACAGGAAGCCTGGCAGAGCAACTCATAAGCGGGTTTATGAGGATAGTGAGGATGCGGTCACGCCTGGTTTCAAGTGTGCGGGTGGCCATGATGGCCGGGACATTGCATCCGAAACCCATAAGGAGGGGAATGAACGACTTACCGTGTAGCCCTAGGGTGTGCATCACCCTGTCCATTATGAAGGCTGCTCTTGCCATATATCCTGTATCTTCAAAGAGGCTTATCCCCAGAAACAATAAGACTATATTGGGTAGGAATACAAGGACGCCACCTACGCCTCCGATGATGCCATTTATTATCAATTCCTTGATCATGCCGTCGGGGAGGAGTCTTTCAGATACATGCGCTGCAATGTCAACAGCTGATTGTATCCATGAAACTGGATATGATCCGATGGTGAATGTGCCCTGGAAAAGGAGATACATGAACAGAATGAAGACAGGAAAGCCGAATACCCTGTTGGTAAGTACTTGGTCTATATGATCGCTCATGGTCTTTTTTGCTACAGCGGACAGGCGCATGGTTTCTTTGAGCGCCCCTGAGATAAAAC
>NZ_JBMFRG010000044.1:0-17212 GCF_049968175.1 Dissulfurimicrobium sp. | reverse complement strand
CTGAAATCCACCTGATCGGCGTGGAGTTCAGCAGAAAAGACAGGAACATCACGGGATTCGATTGGGAACGCGTGCAGGGGCAGACCTGTGTGTCTGCCGAACAGATCAGCAGTGGTGAATGCGTCCATTGATATATTCCCTGAAGACACCAGGCAGTTCCTCCGCCACCTCGCTTGCAAGGTAACCAAATGGTCCTTTTTTCTCTGCAACCCTGTCCGCCGCCTGGCCGTGGAGAAAGACACCGAGCAGGGCCGCATCCCATGGGGAATAACCCTGGGCAAGGAAGGCGCCTATTATGCCGCCGAGGATGTCTCCCATGCCGCCTGCGGCCATTCCTGGATTTCCCGTGGGATTCACGGCCAACCTGCCGTCAGGCGCTGAAATAATGGTGCGGGCGCCCTTAAGCACTGCAATCGCCCTGCTCCTTTCAGAAAGCATTTTTACAGCCGCAACGCGGTCCCTTTGCACATCTGCGCTCGTGCAACCAAGGAGACGGGCCGCCTCGCCGGGATGTGGAGTGATAACCCTTGGCCCTCTGGCATTCATTAAAATTTCATGGTCAGCGCCCACGGCTGTCAAGGCATCGGCATCCACTACCATCGGAACAGGTGCGGTTCTTATAATCTCGCACATGAACTGTCTGACATCATCGCCCAGGCCTAGCCCAGGCCCTATGACAGCCGCCTTTTTCCCTGCCAGAAGAGACTCAAGCCTTGCAAGGGCGTTAGCGGAGACTGACCCATCATCCCCCTCCTCCAGCCCCTCGGTCATAGCCTCTTTAAGCCCCTGGGCCACAATGGGCTGAATGCCAACAGGACATGCCACAGTCACAAGCCCTGCGCCCGCCCTCAGCGCGCCAAGCGCTGAAAGACATGCCGCCCCGGACTTTCCGCGTGAGCCTGCAATCACCAGCACGTGGCCGAACGTCCCCTTATGTCCTTCAGGCGGCCTCGGTCTCAAGGTCTCTGTCACAAACTCCCTGTCAAGGAGAAGGGTCTTTATCCCCGCCTTCCGGACAGCGGCCTTTGGAATCCCTATGTCAATGACCTCAAGCCCACCCACATAATCAACACCTGGATAGATCACCTGGCCGAGCTTTGGAAGGGCCATGGTGACTGTCATGTCGGCCATAATTACAGGACCAATAGGCCGACCCGTATCGCTGGAAAGCCCGGACGGCATGTCCACCGAAACAACGGGGGCTTCAGATGCATTTACGAGTTCGACCGCAACCTCGAACACACCCGAAAGCGGCCGATTCAAACCGGTTCCGAACAAGGCATCAACAATCACGCCAGCATCTTCGGCTGCATCCTTAAGATCTGGCAGGTCGCCTTCATCAAGACACCATTTAATAGGTATACCGAAGGCCTTGACAATCTGATAATTGACTCCCGAATCCCCTTTAAATTCCCGGCAGAAGGCGAAAATCTCCGTCTTTACGCCCTGTTGAAATAGACTCCTTGCGATGACCAGACCATCTCCACCGTTGCTGCCCGGCCCGACCAGGATGACAACCCCACGGGCGAGCCTTTCCTTGTAATTCCTTAGGATCAGGTCTGTTGCGCCGCGACCTGCGTTTTCCATAAGTATCAAGGAAGGAATAGCAAAATCCTTCGCAGCCGACTGGTCAATGACTTGCATCTCCTTCGATGTTGCGAGTAACATGGGCGTTGCCTTTTAAGATCTTATTTTTAAGGATAGTTTAATTCTGCCATGAAATTCCGCCCATGTATAGACCTTCATCAAGGCAAGGTGAAACAGATTGTAGGTTCAAGCCTGAATGATCAAGACCCAGGATCGCTCAAGGAGAACTTTATATCAGAAAGGCCGCCATCCTACTATGCCGAACTCTTTAAAAGAGACAGGCTCACAGGTGGCCATGTGATCATGCTCGGACCAGAAAACAAAGATGCAGCCCTTGATGCCATCCATACGTGGCCCGGCGGGTTCCAGATAGGGGGTGGCATCACGGCTGAAAATGCGGCGTTCTGGCTCGATCAGGGGGCAAAGGCGGTTATAGTGACCTCATATGTCTTTAAAGACGGTATAGTTCATCAAAACCGCTTAGAGACGTTGGTAAGACTGGTCGGCAAGGAGAGACTTGTCCTGGATCTAAGCTGCCGACGGCGGAACGGCGACTATTACATCGTGACCGACCGCTGGCAGCGATTCACCAAGACAAAAATCTCACCCCAGACACTTGATCGTCTTGCACGCTCCGCCTCCGAGTTCCTGATCCACGCAGCGGACGTCGAGGGAAAGTGCTTGGGCATCGAAGAAGACCTTGTAGAGCTGCTTGGACGTACAACACCGATTCCAACTACCTATGCAGGAGGTGCTCGCTCTCTGAGAGACGTCTATCTGGTAAAGGAACTAGGCAGGGACCGGCTTGACATCACTATTGGGAGTGCGCTTGACATCTTTGGCGGAAACGGCGTGAAATACGAAGAGCTAGTGGCCTTCAACAGGAGAGAGGGCGCTTGATACTATGAACCGAAGACCAGATCCCAGACGATGGCAAGTATGGACAATATGAATATCACGGCATAGTTCCACATCTCTTTCGAGGTGTAGAGACTGGTTATGAGGTACCTGAGCGCCATATAGTCCTGCGGACACAGACTATTTTCATTTTGGAGCTTTTCGAGGAGGTTAAGTCTGGCGATAAGGCCTTTCCTCCTATAGGTAATAAAGGCCCTGAATAAGAAAAAAATCATATTGCCAAGGATGGCTATGTACCAGAACGGCCTGATCATGTCTGGCCAATAGGCCTTCGCCACAAGTATGAGGCGCACAAAAACAGCACCTGTAAGCCCGATCGAAAAGGCAAGCCAGGCAACCCAGGCCGGAAATGCGGCGGGGATCTTATTTGTATTTGGATTCATCGGGCAAAAACGATCTTTGTTATCCATAAGACCGATTATAATAACTGAGATCGCAGAGGCTTCAAGGTTTTTTCTATAAAACAGGCACGGTTCTTGCTTATAAATTTATCAAGAAAGGGGGATTGGGTTCGGCATATCCCCTTGCGTGAGAGGTTGTGGATAAGCTGAAATGAGATTCGAATTAAGATTCATTCAAAATTGAACAAAATAATCCCTAAAAAAGATAAGGATGACTTAAAAATGAATGCAAGATTTTCCTATCTGATAAGTACAATTGTAGCGATACTAGTAATCCTGCCCATCAAGCTGCATGCCCTGACCATTTCACAGCTGAGTCAAGGGCTTCTGGTGCCGGCCGTCATTCAAGACGGAAAGGGCGTAGATACCTTGATAGGCATTACGGCGATAGGGAACCAGACGGCCACGACCACTACGACGACATCTACTACACAGACAAATGTGACGGTCTACTGGGGTTTTTTTGACAAAGACGGAAATATGCTGGTCAACAAATATTTCAAGATCCCGCTTGGAGGCTTTTACCGCTTTGCATGGAGCAATGAGAGTGCGGGCGAGAACCTCGCAAACACAGAAGGATATCTGGTCTTCGTAGTGGGGGACGACAAAGGGGCGATCATCAAGACGGCGGCATTGAGCGGATCGGCCTTCAGAATAGATGCGACGGCAAGAGATGCGGCGTTTGTACCAGTGGTCCCCCTCACATCAGGAGACATCAATTCATCCACCAACCTCGCCAAGATGGACAACACCGTACTTAAAGGCGTAACAAACATAACCCCTGTAGGAAAGACACTTATGATGCGCTATTGGAACGACTCGGCAGTAGGCGGTTCTAGCGTCATAAAGCTGTGGTCACTCTGCGACCTTACCGGCGGCTATACCATGAGCATTTCAAACAACGAGGATGGCACCTCCCAGAACACGGGAATCATTATCCAGAGGAAGAATCTGAACTCCATCAACCCAGGTTTAGATTCAGGTTCAGGCTCGGACACCATTTACCCCATGCCCTTTAACTACAAATCGGGCTTTTTCTATTTCAAGGTGCCAGCGGGCAACTGCGCGAAAGGTCAAACCAATGCCATGATGGCGATCAGCTTCCTATCGAGCAGCCAGTTAGGGGCTATACAGACCATAATCGCAGACCAGTATTGAGACACATCCCATCTGGCCCAGGCAACGCCTCCGTTCTTTTCAATACCTCTTTGTCATTATAGGCGAAGATGGAAGCTTGATGGAATATACCTAACATTGTGAGAGATGCCGCATGACAGATACTTTCTCAAGACACTGGCCTGCTAACTTGCAAGACCCCATCCATCTTCTTTATCCCGGCGATTATCTTCTTTAGATGTTCAAGGCCGCTTACCTGAATGATGTAATGGAAGATGGCCACCTGCTCCATGGGACTCGTAATAACCCTTGCATCCTGTATATTTGCGTCCCCGGCGCTTATCGCGTTACTTATGCTTGCAAGCATACCCTTTTTATCCACGCTCCTTACAATTATCTTGGCAGGATATGCAGTGCTGGTCTCTGTAGCCCACTGGACATCGACCCTCCGCTCAGACTCGATATTGCGGGCATTCGAACACTCCGTCCTATGTATCGTTATCCCCCTCCCCCTGGTTATATAGCCCACCACGTCATCGCCAGGCACAGGCATGCAACAACGGGCGAGATGTATCATTATATCCTCAAGACCCTGTATTTGTATGCCCAGTTGAAGGTCTTCCCCGCCCAATTTCTGCAGCCCATCCCCACCTGCCTGCTCGATAAGCCCAATCGACTCAGGCTGTTCTTCTTTTATGTATCTCTTTACTATCTGGACAGGCGAGACCCTGCCGTAACCAACCGCCACCAGAAGGTCGTCAAAGCCCTTGCATGAAAACCACCCTGCAATATCATGGCCCTTTTGCTTGGCGATTTCGTTAAAGTCCAGCCTATTTTTTTTAAACTCTCTGATGCAAAGATCCCTGCCGATGGCAAGGCTCTTTGCATATTCCTCGGTCTTGATCCACTGCTTTATCCTTGCAACGGCCCGGCTTGTCTTGACGAATTTCAGCCAATCCCTGCTTGGTACATGCTGCGGCGACGTGATGATTTCAACCACGTCACCGTTTTGAAGCTCATATTTTAAGGGCACCATATGGCCGTTTACCCTTGCGCCTGCACAATGATGCCCTATCTCAGTATGGACCGCATAAGCGAAATCAACAGGGGTGGCCCCTTTCGGCAATTCCTTTACATCGCCCCCTGGGGTAAAGACATAGACCTCACCAGGAAAGAGATCCATTCTCACTGAATCCAAAAATTCCCGCGGGTCTTCCAGCTCGTTGCGCCACTCCATCAATTGATTCAACCAGTCAAACTTACGCCCTGCCGTCTCCTTGCTGACTATCTTTCCTTCTTTGTAAAGCCAGTGCGCGGCTATGCCCTCGCTGGCAACCCTGTCCATCTCTTCAGTCCTGATCTGTATCTCCATACGCTCGCCGCCCGGCCCGATGACGGTGGTGTGAAGAGACTGGTACATATTGGCCTTAGGAAGGCTTATATAATCCTTGAACCGACCCGGCACCGGCCTCCAAAGGGAATGGATTAAACCCAAGGCCTCATAACACTCCTGTATGGTCTTAAGTATTATCCTAAATGCAATTAGGTCATAGACCTCATCCAGCGGCAAGTTTCGGAGACGCATCTTTCTGAAGATGCTATAAAGGTGCTTGGGCCTCCCAAGGACACGGCATGAAAAGCCGTATTCGGCCATTTTCTTTGCAATTATCTCCTTTACCTCCTCGACAAAACCCCTTTTCTCTCCAATGCGCCTTTCGACTTCGGTCTTAAGCTTATTAAATTCATCTGGATAGAGATACATAAAGGAAAGATCTTCCAGCTCCTTCTTCACCCAATCGATACCGAGCCTTGCAGCAAGGGGCGCATATATCTCCAAGGTTTCTCTGGCGATCATCTCCCGCTTAGCCTCCTTTTGATATACAAGGGTGCGCATATTGTGCAGCCTGTCAGCGAGCTTAACAAGCAACACCCTGATATCCTTTGACATAGCAAGGATCATCTTGCGGATATTCTCGGCCTGTTTCTCTATGCGGCTCTGAAACCGGATCTTAGAGAGCTTGGTCACCCCGTCCACGATCGCAGCCACATCCTTTCCAAACATCTCTTCCAGTTCAGCAACCGTTGTAAGCGTGTCTTCAACCGTATCGTGCAAAAGCCCTGCAACGATGCTCCCTATATCAAGCCTCAACTGGGCCAGGATAAAGGCTACTGCCAAGGGATGGGATAGATATGGCTCGCCTGATAGGCGCTTCTGATTTGCATGAACCTTTGCGGAATAGATATATGCCTTTTCCACCAGACCGGTGTCCGCATCGGGGAAATATGAATGAATAGCGTCAATAATATCAGAAAGCCTTGGAGTCATCACTTAAAACTACAGACCCTGCGGCTACTGCATATGTCTTTAAGCATCTTGAACACCTCATCCGCCGCATCGTCCACAGACAAAAAAACACTCTCGCCTGAGGCCCTGACCTTAATTTCCACCCTTCCATCTTCCCTGAGGCGCCTCCCAACGGTCACTCGGATGGGTATGCCTATGAGATCGGCGTCTTTGAACTTCACGCCGGGGCGTTCACGTCTGTCATCCAAGAGACAATCGACCCCCTTGGCCTCCAGCTCGCTGCATATACGTTCACCAACAGACGACATGGCGTCATCCGTCATATCTACAATAGAGATGACGCAATCAAAGGGAGCTATCGGCGCCGGGAACACAATGCCCAGGCTGTCATGATTCTGCTCAACGGCTGCCGCCACTGTGCGGCCTATCCCTATGCCGTAGCAACCCATGACTATAGGGCGCTCCTTTCCTGAATCATCAATATATACAGCGTGAAGGGCCTCGGAGTACTTTGTCCCCAATTTGAACACATGGCCAACCTCGATCCCCCTTTTGAGTTCAACTCTTCCGCCGCACCTGGGACAAGGGTCATCAGGGGTGATGAATCTTATATCTGCAAACTCCGGCCATGGGAGGTCTCTGCCCCAATTTACACCCAAAAGGTGCCAATCCGGCTCATTTGCGCCGACGACAAAGTTTTTGAGTGTCTTTAGGGCGTTATCCGCTATAATTCTTGTACGGCCTGCAAGCCCAACCGGACCTGCAAAGCCGGGCTCGCAGCCTGTTGCCGAGACAACGGTCGCACTATCGGCAAGGGCGACGTCTTCAATGCCCACAAGCCTCTTCAGCTTCACCTCATTTATTGAATGATCCCCCCTAACCAAAGCTACGATTGGTCCATTTTTGCAGATAAAGACCAGGGTCTTTACAAGCGACGAGGGTGAAACATTGAGAAAGGCGATCACCTCCTCCACGCTTCGCTTGCCAGGGGTATGGACGCGACGCATATCTTCTTCATCAGCACAGGAGTAGGCTGTCAACCCAAGGGCCGGTGCAAGCTCCACATTCGCGGCATAGCTGCACTGTGTGCAGCATGCTATCTGGTCTTCACCGGTCTCAGCCAACACCATGAACTCATGTGATGCGTGACCACCTATACTGCCTGTATCCGCCTCAACAGGCCGGAAATCCAGGCCACAGCGCTCGAATATCCGGCAGTACGCCCCATACATGGCCTGATAAGTGATCTCCAATGCCTCGTCGTCCACATCAAAACTGTAGGCGTCTTTCATGACGAATTCGCGACTGCGCATGAGGCCGAAGCGAGGACGGATCTCATCTCGAAACTTCGTATGTATCTGATAAAGGTTCAAAGGCAGATCCTTGTATGAACGGACCTCGCGCCGAACTAAGTCGGTTATCACCTCTTCATGCGTTGGGCCCAGACAATAGTCGCGGCCATGTCTGTCTTTAAGGCGCAGAAGCTCCTTCCCGTAGCGGTCCCATCTGCCGCTCTCCTGCCAGAGCTCGGCAGGTTGGACCATAGGCAGCAGGACTTCCTGTGCCCCGGCCCTCCCCATCTCCTCCCTCACGATCTTTTCCACCTTCATCAAAGAACGAAGACCGATGGGCAGATATGAATAAAGGCCGGATGAAAGCCTTCTGATCATACCGGCCCTTAGCATCAATCTATGTGAAACTATCTCGGCCTCGGCCGGCGCCTCTTTAAGTGTAGGCAAAAACAACTTGGAATATCTCATTTTGTAATTATATTCGCTCCTCTCCATTTCTTCTTTTTTCAGCCAAAACAGCCTCAACCTCTTGCCAAAATGCCTCAAGAAGCCCGCTTTCAGGGACTTTCTTTATGATCTTCTCTTTTTTGAAGATAAGACCCACGCCCTTGCCGCCAGCGAGACCGACATCCGCCTCTCTTGCCTCACCCGGCCCATTCACCACACAACCCATGACGGCGAGTTTCAGCGGGGATGTAATGCATTGGGCCCTGCGCTCAACCTCTTCCGCTATAGAAAAAAGGTCTATCTCACAACGCCCACAGGTAGGGCAGGAAATTATTTCCGGCCCACGCTGCCGCATCTTCACAGCCCGCAGTATCTCATAGGCAACCCTTACCTCCTCCAGCGGATCGCGGGTCAACGAGACCCTAAACGTATCACCTATACCCTCAATCAACAGGGTGCCTATGGCGATGCTGCTCTTCACTGTCCCGGGAATCAACCCACCGGCCTCGGTCACCCCAAGATGCAGGGGGAAATCGGTCTTCTGGGAAAGGAGCCTGTAGGCCGCTATGGTAGCGAGGCAATCGGACGACTTTATCGAGACCTTGATGGCCTCAAAGCCCATACCTGCAATCAGCTCTATGTTCCTCAATGCACTCTCCACCAGGGCCTCGGGCAAAGACGCCCCGTAATGCCTTCTTATGTCCTTCTCAAGGGAGCCAGAATTTATACCTATCCTTATTGGTACGCCGTATTCCTTGGCCTTCTTGACAACCTTCGATAGTCTCTCAACGCCACCGATATTGCCAGGATTTATCCTTATCCCATCAGCCCCCTGCTCTATCGCAGCGACCGCGAGCCTCCAGTCGAAGTGAATGTCTGCAATAATGGGCATGGAAATTGCTTTCTTAATATCAGCAAGGGCGACCGCGGCGGCCTCATCCGGTATGGCCACCCTTACGATCTCACAGCCGACCTCTTTGAGTCTCGATATCTGTGAGACGGTGGAGCGGACGTCCCTGGTATCGGTATTGGTCATAGACTGGACGACCACCGGGTTGCCGCCACCGATCGGCACGGATCCGACGCGTATAAGCCTGGTCGGGCGGCGCTTGTATATGCTGTTTTGGCTGATCTTGTCCATAAGGCCATGATAAATCAGGCATAACCTCCGGGCAATAGGCCCAAATATACTTGGAAGGAGAATAAAAGATGATTTCAACCCCAAATGGCGCAGAGACGTCAACCATCAAGGCCATTCTAACAAAAGACATCCAACCCGCCTCAAATACCACGGCCGCCGCATCCGCCAGCGACACCACGTTTTTGGACTGGCTAAAGGCGATAGACAATCAGGTAATGGGCACAAAGTATATCGACAAGACAGATATCTTCACAGGAGAGGTGATGCACAATTATCCGGTGGCAATTTTCAAGCCCACACCGGCTGAAATAGCTGCAGATGCCATGACGCCGGAGCAACAGGCATCGACCTTAATTGACAATTATCTGAAATACCTACAAACCGAAAAGGGACAAAGGGGACCAGTGAATCCGGCTGGAGGCGATGCCTATGGCATGTCCGACTGGGCCGAATCAATCATCCTTGAACAGAGGGTCGGCTATAACAAGGCTAATGTGCTCTTGGATGCAGTAAGAAGCGGCAAGATTACTGATCATGTGCCACTGGACCAGATAGACGCCTTATTGGCCGGCCTTATGGGTAGCGGCAAGGCGGCAACGGCAGCCGATTCGACAGCGGCCGCTGCATCTGCGGCACCTACAAACAGTGCAGGTCTCCCTGCAGCAACTACAACCCAGGCTACCCTAGACGGATTAGGGCTGCCCGAACCTGCCTCGGCGCCAAACGTAACAGACGCCGCAAGACAGGCCTGGCAAGACCAGGCCCAGATACTGAATGACATCCTTGACGGCATGGCAAGACTTGCCGCAGCCATCCAGCAATATAAAGACATGACATCCGCGACCAGCGGCGGCAATAAAGCCACAGCCGCATGGCCGTTGCAACCACAATCAATTGGGACACAGACGGCATGAGACAGTAGACCTGGAACGGATGTTGGATTATAATATTTTAAAATAATCGTTCAATGCCACAGAAGGCGATATTGGAGGAGGCCGGGTGCATCATCCGGTCTGAACCGCACTATGAAAATAGATACGTACAAGATCAATACTGCCATCGGCTCAAACGGACAGACAAAAAAAGATATCAAGGGGGCCATTGACATGCCCTTTTCCGCCTATCTTAATAATGAGATCTTGGCGAGGCAGGCTAACGGACCGGATCTTGCAGGCCGTACTGCAATAATGCCGACAGGTCTTCCGGCGGATACGACCCTCAGCAAGATCCAAGCCGATGCAATAGCGATAGGAAGCAATGCCATTGGGGCACTTGAACACCTCAGTGTCCTCTTGATGCAGCCGGAGATAGACGGCAAGGCATTGGATCAATTGGCCGATACGCTTTCAAGACACATCGACGACATAAAGGAGGCCAGAGACAACCTCGCTCCGAATGACCCGTTGAAGGATATTTTAAATTCGATCGGATCGATTTCCGCCGTAGAGGCGGCGAAGATAAAAAACGGCGACTACTGATTGCCGCAGCCAGTCAGCGTTTAATCCGCCGCATCCGCCGCAAAGGGTCTTTGTCCCCCGCATCAATCAGGCAGACACACCAGAGGCCTGTCGGCATCTCTCTTTGTCAAGCCAGCGATCGACAATCAGACTGAGGCCGTGTGACATGTTTTTGCGGGATACAAACCAGCAGGCTATGATGATTTTAAATCTGACACTGGGCATATATGCTATAGGCAAACGCCGAAAAGGCACGGAAAACCAACCGGCGTAAATGGGACGCAATTTTTGAATATAGACCCAAGTTAATGGATATTTCTATAATAGTGCCTGTATATAACGAGGCCCCAAACATTGAAACCTTGGTCAAGCGGGTTGTCGAGGTCATGCGACCGCTTGGCCGTCCTTTTGAAATCATTCTCGTGGACGACGGCAGTACGGATGAAAGTCACGAGGTCTATAAAAAGATCAAGACCTTCACACCTGAGCTCAAGGTCTTGATATTCAGAAGGAACTTCGGCCAGAGTGCAGCCATGACCGCTGGCTTCGACTATGCGGACGGCAAGATCATAGTCTCCATGGACGGGGACCTCCAGAATGATCCTAAGGACATACCAAGGCTGATCAGCAGACTTGAGGAGGGCTACGACATGGTGAGCGGCTGGCGCAGAGACAGAAAAGACCCGTTTCTTTCACGCAAGCTCCCATCTTTCATAGCAAACCGCCTGATAGGCAGCGCAACCGGCGTCCGACTTCACGATTACGGCTGCTCGCTAAAGGCCTACAGCCGCGATGTAGCAAAAAACCTCCTTCTTTACGGCGAACTCCACAGGTTCATTCCCGTACTCGCGCACTTCTACGGTGCACGCATTACAGAAGAGGTGGTCACGCACCACCCAAGGCTCAAAGGCAAAAGCAAATACGGGATCGGGCGCACCTACAGGGTTATCCTTGACCTGATACTCATGCTGTTCTTCCTGAAGTTCGCCACAAGACCCTTGCAGTTTTTTGGCATGGGCGGCGGGGCGCTCTTTCTTGCCGGTCTCCTGACCGGAGGTTACCTTACCTTCGTCAAGTTCTTCCTAGGGTATGACATCGGGCGTAGGCCGCTCCTCATTCTTAGCGCGGTACTCATAATTGCAGGACTGATCCTCGGGGCCATAGGACTCCTTGCCGAGCTCGTCATACGCACCTACTACGAATCCTCAGGGAGACGCATATACTCGGTACGCGAGGTCATCGAATAAGGAATGTGGAATAGACGCCTTGCCCTTTTATTAGGGGTGCTGATCGCCGTACGCGTGCTCTTTATTGCATTTGCACCGCTCGACCTCTCGCCTGACGAGGCCTACTATTGGGACTGGTCAAGGCACCTTGACTGGGGATACTACAGCAAACCCCCAATGATAGCCTGGATCATCGCAGCGGGCACCTCTATCTTTGGAAACAACGCCATGGGCGTAAGGCTCCCAGCCGCAATACTCGCCACCCTCGGCGTCTTGGCTGTATACCTTCTCGGCAGACGCCTCTTCGGCGCAAAGGCGGGGTTTCTGGCCGCGCTGGCCACGGCCTTCATGCCAGGCTCCTGCGTCCTAGGCTTTGCGATGACCATAGACGCGCCGCTTATATTCTCCTGGGCATGGGCTATGTATGCTACATGGCTGGCACTGGAAAAGAAGGGTTATGAAAGGGATCAAGGTACGGCCTGTTGGTGGTGGACGGCCTCTGGTGTCTTTACAGGCCTTGGAATACTCAGCAAACAGACCATGCTAGCATTCCCGCCTTTTGTTTTCCTGTTTCTCATCCTTGAACCGGATTACAGAAAAAGACTCCTTACACCCTGGCCATATCTGGCGTTCATCATTTCGCTCGCCCCGCTCGGTCCCGTCATTTGGTGGAACTACAGACATGGCTGGATCACGCTGGAACATACGGCCCACCACTTTGAGATGGGAAGCCGGTCATACTTCACATTTTTAAAGACACTGCCCGATTTCATACTCTCTCAACTTGGTCTCATCTCACCGGTGACCTGGATCTTGTCCATGATAACAAGCTATTATATCCTGTTTATGGCCTTAAAGAGACACATCTCAAAGAAAAATGGCAATGTCGCGATAACCTCTCCAACCCTTTATCTAGCCGTGCTGAGCGCGGCGCCGATAGCGCTGACCACGCTCTTGAGCCTCAAACAACGTGTAAACGGCAATTGGCCAGCTCCATTTTATCTTGGCTCATCCGTCCTCCTAGGTGGGTGGGCCGCAGAGGTCTTAAATTTAACACCTTGGATAGACCGATTCAGAAGGCTTTTTAAACCAGGTCTGATACTGGGCGCATCCATGTGCGCCATTCTATATATAATCCCATGGGCCGCATGCATCACAAACCTTGACAAGGGCCGCATCGACCTCACCGCTGAACTGAGAGGCTGGAGAGAATTGGGCATAACCTTAGGGGAGATCGCAAAAAAAAACCCAGTGCGAGAGATGCTCATCATCGGGACGAAGAGGCAGCTAACAAGCGAGCTCGCCTTTTACGTCCCTGGCCAGCCGAGGACATACCGCTGGGCGGGCGAACAGAGTAAGGTAAAGAGCCAATATGAGCTCTGGCATGGACCATGTGACAAGATAGGTCATGATGCAATCATTGTGACATATGCGGATGAACAATTGCCGCAGGATATCAAGGGGTATTTCAAGGAGATAAGACCGCTCTACTACCTCAGACCGGCTAAGAATGGATTCAATCTATACCTCGGAAAAGGACTTATCGACTGGCCGGGTTGCTCCGCTTCAAAAGTCCAAGGGCGATATTTGCAGCCCGGTCAGCAGCCCCTGGCTGACCAAGTCTACCGGTGACGATAGCAAGATCCTGAACCATCCTCTCCCTTCTGGCATCATCCCCAAGGATGGCCAGCGCCTCATTTGCTATAGCCTCTGGCGTGGCATCATTTTGGAGAAATTCGGGCGCAACCATCCTCCCTGCAACCAGATTGACAAGGGATGCATAGGGCACCTTGATGAGATGGCGCCCAAGATGATAACTGAGTGGAGAGACTTTGTATGTAACGATGAGCGGGACGCCTAGGATCGCGGCCTCGAGGGTAACGGTGCCCGACGCCGCGATAACCAGATTTGATGCTGCCATGACATCGTATGTTCGGCCCTGGATCAACCGTATATCTGGACCATCCCTACCTGCACACGCCCTAGCCATGTCCTTCATGAGTTGGATGTCGATGGAAGGGGCAACGGCTGCCACGAATTGGACACTCGGTCTTAATCGGGAGATTAGGCAAGCGGCGTCTGCCATGACAGGAAAGATCCTCTGGACCTCACCATGCCTGCTTCCAGGGAGAAGACCTACCGTGGATGAGCCGATTGACAGAGAGTTCGAACGGCAGAATTCCTCCTTTGAAGACTGCACCTTTACGCTGTCGAGCAGTGGATGGCCGACAAATCTGACCTTGAGGCCATATCTTGAAAAAAAATCTTCCTCAAAGGGCAGGATCACTGCCATCTCATCAATGGACCTCTTCAATCTCCTGACCCTGCCCTGCCGCCACGCCCATACCTGCGGACTTATATAATAAAAAACCGGGATACCAAGGCCTTTGGCATATCCCGCCATAAGAAGATTGAATTCAGGATAGTCTATGAGTATCAAGAGGTCGGGGCGCTCCTTTTTCAAATAGACCCTGGTCTTATAAAAAGCGGAGAGTATGGGCCAGGTGTGGGCAAATATCTCTGCAAGCCCAACTACAGCAAGGCGCGAACTCGGGAAAATGGCATCAAGCCCAGCATCTACCATCTTTGGACCGCCTATGCCGGCAATCTTACAATCCGGCAGCTTGGCCTTTATAGCCCTTATGAGACCTGAACCATGGAGATCGCCTGACGCCTCGCCAGCGATTATAAAGATGGACTTCGACATAACTACCAGTTGGTGTCCTACAAAATTGTCATGATCCGGCAAAGCCCGGCCTCCCGGCAAGCAGCCTCAATGGCCTCCGCCGAAATAAAACCACCAAGCCGGGTCATACTGGATCAGACCAATAAATATCAGCCAAGTCCAGGGAATCGAGACCCTTGGCGATCTGGTTGTTTATCTTCAAGGCAAGATCCAGGGCCATGCGACCCGCCTCGCCCGTTACCCTGGGGGGTTTTATTCCTTTTACGGCCATGACGAAGTCTTCCAGTTCATCATAAAGACTGTCGGCCTTATCGTGCTGCAATGGCTCAAACGTCATGGCGTCTCGGACATCTGCAGCCCTTGTCCGCCTTACGATCAGATTCTTATGTGCAAGGCAATCAGCGGACATATAAGCCCCGGGTTGGAACACCCTGATCTTCCTCATGACGTCAAGAGATATGCGGCTTGCGGTAAGATTCGCCGTGCAACCGTTCTCAAAGATTATACGGGCGTTTGCTATATCAACAAAGGAGCTCAGAACCGGCACACCGACTGCCCTGATCTCCGATATCTGCGACCTCACGAGTGTCAGTGTTATATCTATGTCATGGATCATGAGATCCAGCACCACATCCACATCAGTAGCCCTGTCTTTAAAGACATTGAACCTATGCGCCTCAATAAAAAGCGGGCGACTCACTCTCTCCTCAAGCACCTTAACAGCAGGATTGAAGCGCTCGATATGACCCACCTGAAGCACAAGACCATTATCAGATGCGAGCCTTATCAGCTCGTCTGCCTCCTGAATGCCAGTGGTTATAGGTTTTTCTATCAGACAGTGTATCCCCCTGGAAAGTAAAACCTTTGCGACCTCGTAATGATGCACAGTAGGGACAACAACGGATGCCGCGTCTATCCTGCCGATAACCCCATCCAAATCGGAATATGCCTTCGTGCCCGTCTCTTTCGCTACCAGCGCAGCCCTCTCCGGCACGATATCCACCACCCCGGTGAGTTCGGCATCAGGCATGGCTGCATATTTTTGGGCATGGAACCTACCAAGATAACCCGCCCCTATCACGGCAACCCGTATCAACCGCCGACCCCTCCTTCGATACCGACTATTGATATTTGGACCTTGTCGGCAAGGGCTATCGCCTCATCCTTATCAAAGAAGATGGCCCTGCCTGCCTCGACCGCCAAGACACAGGCCCCTGCCTCAACCATCCTCTCGATTGTACTAAGTCCAATCGAAGGCAGATCGAATCTTGTATCCTGAAATGGTTTGCACAGCTTTATCACAACCGCGCCCGATCCGCCAAGCCTGCCGCCCCTCAAGATGGCCTCATCCGTACCCTCGATAGCCTCTACTGCCAAGACGACCTTGTCCTTAACCACCACACACTGACCTATATCGAGTTCGCCTATCCTGGAGGCAAGCTGGCGACCGAACTCTATATCCTCGTATTGAGAGACGCTGGGTCTCTTTTTGGTAAGGACACCAGGCGGCATGAGGAGGTCCTGGACAAAAAAAGTAGATGGAATGACCTTTATGCCTTCCGATTCGATCTCTGCGGCGATGGCACGAAGTATCCTGTCATCAAGCCGGCTGTCAAGTCGACGCCATAGATTCAATGCCCTGAGATCAGGACGCACATCTATAAATATCCTCTTTTTTGTAATGGCGCCGGCAAAGACGGCCTCACCAACCCCAGCATCTTTTAGTGTATTTATTAGCTTACCGAGCTGACCGAGGGAGATCCATCTTATCTCATCAACCTCTCCGCTCAGTTCAGGGATGGTCTCGCCCTTATGCGCCACTGCTATTACCTTCCAGCCCTTTGAGCGGGCAGCCCTGGCACAGAGTATAGGAAATTGTCCTCCGCCTGCTATCAAACCGACGGGCCCCCTTTCCATCAATCCATCTCCGAAATCTCGCTGATATTTCCTCCAAGCGGTACGCCACGCCTTGAAGACTTGATGAACTCGACAAACCTGACCACCTCCGGGACGGCGGAAAAACGCTCTTCCACCATCTGGATGGCATCGGCTACCGTGCCGTCTCCCTCGAATATCATACGGTAGGCGTCTCTCAGCGCCTCGAGATTCTCTCTTGAAAGGCCATGGCGCCTGAGGCCGACGAGGTTAAGGCCGTAGAGCCTCCCCCTCTGACCCCAATACTTCACATAGGGTGGGATGTCTTTGTTGACCCCTGACATACCCCCCAGAAAGGCATACGCTCCGATATGGCAAAACTGATGGACAGCCGAGAGGCCACCTATGACCACGTTTTCGTCGATAACCACGTGACCGCCGAGGGTTGCGCCATTGGCCATTATGACATTCGCTCCGATCTGACAATCGTGTGCGACATGGACATATGCCATAAGAAGACATCCCCTGCCGATCCTCGTAACGCCGCCGCCTTCTATGGTGCCACGATGGACGGTTACGAACTCCCTTATGATGACGCCGTCCGCAATCTCGACCCTAGTGGGTTCGCCCTTATATTTAAGGTCCTGAGGCGGCGCCCCGATTGAGGCGAACTGCGAAATCTTCACCCCTTTTCCTATATGCGTCTCTCCCTCGACTACCACATGAGGGCCTATTTCGACCCCGCTTTCAAGGGTCACCTC
>NZ_JBMFRG010000043.1:0-17522 GCF_049968175.1 Dissulfurimicrobium sp. | reverse complement strand
TAATGTGGACCTTGTTGGGGTCAGGAAGGCCGTTCTTGCCCTTCTTGGTAGATATAATGTTGCAAAAGACGTCTGTGATATAGTCCGCGGTGGAAAATTGAGCAGGGCCTCATATGCATTCCACGGGAAGACCTCTGATCTCAGGCGGCTTGACGCCATGGAGATCACAGCGGATGTCGTCAAGGTGCCTGTTCATGTGCCAAAGGTCGATCTAGATCTAGACGAGGTGAGCGGGCCGATCAAGATAGTGAAGGGGGCGCTCTCTGGCGAAGGCCTATCTGCCAGGATGGGTGAAAACTACGGCAGCAACGGCATATTTTTCCTCCAGATATCTGGCGAGGACGACAGTTTCAGGCTGGGTTTGGATCTTGATGCCGATCTTTCCGCCCTTCCCCCAGTGCTCAACAAATTGGTCGACAATGAGGCCTTTAAAAAGGAGCTTTCCCTTGTAAACGGTGTAAAGGGAAGGGCGAAGGGGCATCTCGATATCAAGGGTAAGCTACATGATCTTGATGTGCACGTTGATGTCTCGGAGATGAATGGGAGCCTCAGGTATAACAGGCTGCCTTGGCCTATAACAATTGAAAGGGGTGGGCTTTCGGTCGGACCTAAAGAAGTCTCATGGAAGGGGGTGGCAGGGGCAGTCGGCCCTCACAGGATACATGCGGCAAGCGGCAGCGTGGATTGGGGAAAAGACGTGTCTTTGAATATCAGTTCACTCACTGCTGACATCGATTCTCAGGCCTTATATAACGGACTTTCTGGATATTCAGTTATCAAAGACGCCTTTTCAGGGGTCTTGGCCGGTATAAAGGGGACGATCGCTGTAAGGAGTGCGTTCTTTTCAGGCCTTCTTCTGAAACCGGACAGATGGAGGTATAAGTTCAATATTTCCAGCAGTAGGCTCGGCGTCGAAAGCCCATTGCTCCCCGGGCCGCTTCATCTCACCAGGCTGGGGCTTGACCTTGATGAACGAAAGGTCACGATCTCGGCCCTGGATGGTACCATATTCGGTCAGCCCGTAGCTCTTACTGGCGATCTTGCACACGATTTTTTGAAGGACTGGCGCGGTTCGGTCGAGATCACAGGTGTTGCAAACGATAAAATCCTGGCCTGGATCAGGGCCAAGGATTGGATACCTTCTGAATTGTTCCCAAAGGCCCCGTGTGTCCTCAAAGGACTCAAAGTGGGCTTTGAACCAGGCAGATTGACGCTGAAGGGAAGGTTAATGCCGGGAGTCGTCCCTGGGAGGCCGTCGACGGCCGTCGTCATGGATATGATCTACACTAGGACCGAGATACTTTTGAAAAGGCTTTTAATCAAAGGTACCGACGGTTCATCTAGCGAGGGGTGCATTATCTCCCTTGATCTGGACAAGGGCCCTGACGGTATCTTTTCTATGGATTGGCAGGGCAGGTTGAGCAAATCCACCCTTGACGCCGTGCTTGAGAAAAATACGCTCCTTTCGGGTGTCATATCAGGTTCCTTCAGGCTTGGTTACAGCCCACGCCTGTCTCAGCCATGGACCTTTGTCGGCGTCATGGATGTCTCTAACTTCAATGTCCCAATAAGTGGAGGGGGCATACTTGAGATACAGGGATTGAAGTTCAGGTCTTTAGGGACAGGTGTTGAGTTGGATCCTTTGGCGATCCGCATCAACGATGAGATTATAACAGGGACCTGCAAGGTTGTGGGTACGCAGAGGGGTCTTGACATAAACGGCGTCCTTAAGTCAAAGACCGTATCGTGGGCGAATATAGACAGGATCATAAAAGAGCTCTTGAAAGATACCGGCCCTTCCAGACTGGCTATTACTGGCAGAATAGGTTTTGGGATAGGAAGATTGCAATACACAGAAGCGGGGGCTGAAGGCAATAGGATACCGCACAAAAAAGGGGGGCATATTTACAATTTCCGCTCTGTAAAGGGTGAGGCGATGCTTTTAAAAGACAAGGCCATTGAGGTGTCGGTGGAATCGGCCAATCTTTGCGGCCTGAATGCTTCAGGTAGGTGGGAGGGGCGCATGGGTGCCGGCTTAAGAAGTGTCTTCCGCGTCCTCACCCCTCCCGGAGGGGCGGCGTTTCAAGATGTTTTACCATGTCTCGGTTATGACAGTGATATCATAGAGGGTCCATTTGAGATGAACCTCAGCCTTGAGGGTACGCCTGAGAGGTGGAGCGGGGGTCATGTGGATCTCATGTCCAGGGACGGTAGGATAAGACGGCTCACGCTCCTGGCCAAGGTCTTCAGTATTTTGAACGTAACAGATATATTCTCAGGCGCCCTCCCCGATCTGTTAAAACAAGGCTTTGTCTATTCCAATTTAAATATGGACGGTGACGTGAAGGATGGTGTCCTTGTGCTTAAAAAGACGGTGATAAACGGTCAGGGGCTCAATCTTTTTGCAAGCGGTTCGGTCGACCTTGCAAAATTCGATTCGGACATCACCTTTTTGATCGCACCGTTCAAGACCCTGGACAGGATTATCGCAAAGGTGCCTATCCTTGGAAGGGTGCTCGGCGGCAAGCGTGGGGCGGTGATAACCATAGCAGTGGGGGTCAAGGGTCCGCTCAAAGACCCGGATGTCACCCTTTTGCCTGCTAGGGCGGTAGGCAGAGGGGTTTTAGATCTGCTGACTAATACGCTCAAGATACCATATTACCTGGTGGAGCCAGCTCTCGTTGTACCGTCGCAGAAGGGCAGATGAGATTATGACAAGCTGCCGCTTTTTTGTCGTGAGACAATGTAAGAAAGGGTCTGAGGCATGAACGAAAGAAGCAGAGAAAGGGGTTACGTACAGATTTATACAGGAGACGGCAAGGGCAAGACTACAGCCGCATTGGGTCTTACCCTTAGGGCTGTTGGTGCAGGTTGGAGGGTCTTTTGGGGCCAGTTTTTGAAAGAAGGGGAGTTCAGCGAGATCAAGGCCATGAGGTCATTTGGTGGACAAGTGGTCGTACAACAATACGGTGCAGGACGTTTTATCAGAGGAAGGCCGTGTGAGGAAGATATAAAGCTTGCCAGAAAGGGGTTTGACGAGATAAAAGGGATAGTAAGGGGTGGGTTGTATGATATGGTGGTTATGGATGAGATTAATGTGGCCATGCATTATGGACTCATAGGGTTTGATGAGATGAAGGAATTGCTCGAATCAAGACCCTCTGGTGTGGAGATAATACTTACCGGCAGATGGGCGGATGAAATCCTTTTTAAAGATGCCGATGTCGTAACGGAGATGCGTTGTATCAAGCACTATTATGAAAGAGGCATAACGGCCAGGGTGGGGGTGGAAAAATAATACATGAAGACAAAATTCATATTCATTACAGGCGGCGTGCTTTCTTCGCTAGGTAAAGGCCTTGCAGCGGCATCTCTGGGCGCTCTTCTTGAGGCGAGAGGTCTCAAGGTGACTTTTCAGAAACTCGACCCCTATATAAATGTTGACCCTGGTACCATGAATCCGTTTCAGCATGGAGAGGTCTTTGTTACGGATGACGGGACTGAGACCGACCTTGACCTCGGGCACTACGAACGTTTTACCAATGCAAAGCTCGGCAAGCGGCATAATTACACATCAGGACGTATCTATTACAGTGTTATTTCAAAAGAAAGGAGGGGTGATTACCTCGGCGGTACCGTCCAGGTCATTCCGCACATTACAGACGAGATAAAGCAGGCGATACTGCAGCTCGACGGCGAGGCCGATATAGCCTTGGTCGAGATAGGCGGGACGGTGGGAGACATAGAAGGCCTTCCGTTTCTTGAGGCCATAAGGCAGCTCAGGGGCAACCTCGGCAAGGAGCATACCCTTTACATACATGTTACATATGTCCCTTACATCAAGACCGCCGGCGAGCTGAAGACGAAACCGACTCAGCACAGCGTAAAGGAGCTTCGCGCCATAGGCATACAGCCTGACATCCTCTTGTGCCGTTCCGAGATCCCGTTGTCGTCTGCCATAAAGTCCAAGATAGCCCTCTTTTGCGACGTAAAGGAAGACAGGGTTATAACGGCCAAGGACGTCAAATGCATATACGAAGTCCCGCTAAAATTTCATGAGGAAGGCCTCGATGAGCGCGTGGTCGAGGCCTTGAATATGTGGACAAGGGCGCCGGTCTTAACACTGTGGGAGGATTTTATCGCGAGGGCGAGACAGCCCCAGCACAGGGTCCGGATCGCTATGGTGGGCAAGTATGTAGACCTCACTGAGTCATACAAGAGTCTGAACGAGGCTTTGTTTCATGGTGGCGTTGCAAATAGTGCCGAGGTTGAGATTGATTTCATCAACTCTGAGGAGATGTATGGAAAGGAGCTGGAAGATCGACTTTCAATGGCGGATGGGGTTTTGGTGCCAGGGGGCTTTGGCTCCAGAGGCATTGCAGGGAAGCTCGAGGCTATTACCTATGCAAGAAAAAACAATATTCCGTTTTTCGGCATATGTCTCGGCATGCAGCTTGCAGTCATAGAGTTTGCAAGAAATGTGGCCGGCATCCCTATGGCCGATAGCACTGAGTTTGCACCATCTACACCTGATCCGGTGATCTATCTCATGCGGGAGTGGTTTGATTATCAAACGGGAAAGATCGAAAAACGCGATGAGGGTTCCGACCTTGGTGGTACGATGAGACTCGGTGCCTACCCGTGCAGGTTTGTAGCGGGCACCAAGGCCCATGCGGCATATAAAAAAGATGAGATATTCGAAAGACACAGGCACAGATATGAATTCAACAATGATTATAGAGAGCGCTTGGAAGGGGCGGGCTTGATACTTTCCGGGCTTTCTCCGAACGGGGAGTTGGTTGAGATCGTGGAGCTTCCTGGTCATCCGTGGTTCGTGGGTTGTCAGTTTCATCCCGAGTTTAAATCAAGGCCCCTTGACCCGCACCCGCTTTTTGCTGCATTCATACAGGCCGCCCTTGCAAGGAGGTTAGGTTCTTAATGGAGGGTAGTATAGTGGCACAGCAGGGTTCCGAGCGGGTTAATGTGGTGAATATAGGCGGCTTTAAGGTCGGCGGCGATGAGAAGCCGCTTTTGATTGCTGGTCCATGTGTGCTTGAGGATATGGATACCGCCCTTTTGATCGGTGAATATATGGCCAAAACGGCCAGCGCCGCTGGTTTTTCTTATATCTTTAAGGCATCCTTTGACAAGGCCAATAGGACATCCATCAGTTCGTACAGAGGACCTGGGATTGAAAGGGGTCTTGAGATGCTTATGGATATCAAGGCGAGGCTTGGGATTCCAGTGCTGTCCGATATACACACCCCAGATCAGGCCGAAAGGGCGGCACGGGTCCTGGACTGTATCCAGATACCGGCCTTTTTGTGCAGACAGACGGATATCCTGGTTGCGGCGGCAAGGACTGGGCGTCCAGTCAATATCAAAAAAGGCCAATTCATGGCCCCCTGGGACATGAAATATGCAATCAAAAAGGTAAGGGAGTCAGGAAACAATCAGGTGATTGTTACCGAGCGGGGCGTATCCTTTGGATACAACAACTTGGTGGTTGATATGCGCGGGCTTGCTATCATCCGAGGCCTCGGTGCGCCCGTCATCTTCGATGCAACCCACAGCGTGCAGCTTCCAGGCGGCGGCGATGGTTGTTCTTCAGGTCAGCGGGAATTTGTGCCGCTTCTTGCAAGGGCCGCAATGGCCGCAGGGGTGGACGGCGTATTCATGGAGGTTCATCCGAGGCCTGATGAGGCGAGATGTGATGGGCCTAATAGCCTTTCCCTCGATGACGCTGGATCGCTTTTGAAGGTCTTGGCTAGGATCAAGGAGGCCTGCGGTGGCCCATATTGACATGCAGATACTATTGGCCAAGGCAGCTCGTATAAGGCTCTTTATTTCAGATGTCGATGGGGTTTTAACCGATGGCTCGATAGTCTATAATGCCAAGGGCGAACAGATCCACGCCTTCAACGTACAAGATGGGTTTGGACTCAAATTATTGAAAAGGGCGGGGATAGAGGTTGCACTGATCAGCTCCCGTACCTCGATGGCCGTTGAGAAACGGGCTATGGAATTGTCCATAGAAAGGGTTTTTCAGGGTCGGACTGAGAAAATGACCGTTTATAAGACGATCCTTGCCGAATTAGGCATAAAAGACGAAGATGCGGCCTATATTGGCGACGATTGGGCGGATCTGCCTCTTCTAAAGAGGGTCGGGTTGTCGGTGGCCGTTTCAGATGCAGCATATCCATTACACGATCATGTTGACTATGTTACGCAAAGGGGCGGAGGCAAGGGCGCAGTACGGGAGGTGTGTGATCTTATCTTGAAGGCGCAGAACAAGTGGGGTGTATTTTTAAATGAAGACTTGAACCTTGGATCAGACCTGGGTTAAGGCGAGGCGAGACGGATTTTGAGGTTTAATTGGCGATATTTTCTCTGGATTGTAGTGGCTGGATTGACATTGCTTATCCTGTTGGGTCCGTGGCAGAGGGAGAGGTTTGGGCGTAAAGGTCTTGCAGGCGGACCCTTTGGGGCTTATGAGGCGGATATTGTGGTAGATGGATTGAAATATACCCACAATATCGGTGATCAGCCTCAATGGATGCTCAAGGCTGATACTGCAAAGATGTATCAAGGTAGAGGCATTATGTATTTAAAAGGCGTTGAGATAAATTTTTTCCAAAAAGGTGGTAAAAAGATAGTGGCGACCGCGGATTATGGAAATTATAAAGTCAACAGCGTCCTTGTCCTTAACGGCAGGGTCGTCGTAAACCTGCCGAGCGGCCAGGTATTGAAAACCGCCACACTGGATCTTGACCAGAAAAAGGGGCTTATCTGGACGAAAGATAGGGTAGTTATAAGGGGCAATGGCCTTGTTATGAACGGCAATGGTCTTGAATATGACCTTAAGTTGGGGAGGCTAAAGGTGAGATCCCAGACATCCGCAATTTCATCCCAAGGTTCAATGGAGTTTTAATATCATGAAAAAACGTATGGTTGCATCGCAATTCGGCCCGCCTGCCAGGCAGGTATGTATATCTTTTCTTTTTGTCTTTGTGACTGTTTTAGGTCTTGTCTCGCCTGGTTTTTCCCAAACAGGAGCGGCCTCGAACGATCGAGAGCTAGTAAATACCCGGGATAAGGGGGCTATACATATAAAGAGCGACCTTATGGAGGTTATGGATCAGAAGGGCACGGCCGTCTTTACAGGTCATGTTGTAGCTACAAAAGACGATATGGTCATAGATTGCGACAAACTCGAGGTCTTTTATTCTAAGCAGGAGCAGCCGTCAAAGGCCTCGCAGGAAGGCAAGAAGGCCATAGACAAGATAGTCGCGACAGGACATGTGCGCATAACAAAAGGGGGGAAGGTCGCTACCGGCGAAAAGGCGGTTTATGAAAAACAGGCCGAAAAGATTACGCTTTCAGGCTCTGCACAGGTCTGGGAAGGGCCGAACAGGGTAAAGGGGAATGTGATCACCTTATTTCTCAATGAAAACCGTAGTGTAGTCCAGGGCGGAGGTAAAGAGAAGGTCGAGGCCGTGGTCTATCCGTCGGAAAAATAACGTGGTTACACTAGAGGCCTTAAATCTTACAAAGCGCTATGGCAAGAGGCTTGTTGTAAACAACATATGCCTCGAGCTCAGCGATCACAGCATAGTCGGCCTCTTAGGGCCGAATGGTGCTGGCAAAACCACCACTTTTTATATCATAGCGGGTCTTATTCAGCCCAATGAAGGGACGGTTTCTTTGGATGGGCGTGATGTGACCCGGCTTCCTATGCACGAGAGGGCGAAGATGGGGATAACGTATCTTCCACAGGAGCCATCTGTCTTTAGACATCTTACCGTTTCGGACAATCTCCGCCTTGTATTCGAGGAGAGGGGGTTGTCTCGTGACGAGATAGAGGTAAGAGTCGCAAAAATGTTGGGGGATATGGGCCTTGAGGCGCTGGCGGGTCATATGGCACATTCCCTTTCTGGGGGAGAGAGACGTCGCCTGGAGGTGCTGAGGGCCCTTGCTACTGATCCAAGGTTTATGTTGTTAGACGAGCCTTTTGCAGGTATTGATCCGCTTGCCGTTTCAGACCTTCAGGGGATAATCAGGGGGCTTAAAGAGCGCGGTATAGGGGTGCTCATCTCTGACCACAACGTCCGCGAAACCTTGACTGTGTGCGACCGCGCCTATATTGTTAATGACGGGGCCATTGTTGAGGAAGGTCCACCCACACATATAGCCTCAAGCGCTTTTGTGAAGAAGATATATCTGGGGGAATCTTTTAGACTTTAATCGCCATGGTCTTGGAACTCAAACAAAACCTCAAACTTACCCAGCAGTTGGTCATGACGCCACAGCTGCAGCAGGCCATAAAGCTCCTCCAATTGTCAAGGGCCGAGCTGATAGATACGATAAACGAAGAGCTCCGGTCGAATCCGGTTCTTGAAGAAGATGAGGCTGGTGATTCATACAGCAGCACGGATGGGCAAGGGTCAGAAGGCCTTGTCGACACAGATGGATCAATCCAGTGGGAAGAATCGGTCCTTCCGAGTTTGGCGTCCACTGAGCTTGAAAAGACACCATGGGAAGACAAGGCCATTGAAGATGTGGATTGGAAGCAATTTTGGGACGAAGATAGGAAAAATGTCATCCAGGCCTATTCCTTTGAAGAAAAGGAGTCCCCCGATTATGAAAATCTCCTGACTTGCTCAGCAAATCTTGCAGAATATCTTATGTGGCAACTACAGATGTCCCGCATGGATGACGAAGAGCGGGCGATAGGTGGTCTGATAATAGGCAATCTGGATGAAAATGGCTATTTAAAGGCATCTGTCCAGGAATTGGCTGGCGAGATCGGTTGCGCCACACAGAAGGTCGAGGCGGTCTTGAGACAGATACAGATGTTTGATCCTGTTGGTGTCGCGGCCAGAGACCTGAAGGAGTGTCTGCTGATCCAAATCGAGCATCTTGGCGTATCCGATCCCTTAGTCAGGGATTTGATCATCAAGTATTTTAAAGATGTTGAGAGGCATAATTACCAAGTAATAGCAAAGGCGACTGGGAGGAGTATTGATGATGTCTTGAATAGTGTAACTATAATAAGTCATCTAGAGCCATATCCTGGTAGATCTTATAATACAGAAGAAACTCATTATATAGTACCTGATATATATGTTTATAAGATAGAAGATGAATATATAGTAACTTTGAATGAAGAAGATATACCAAGACTTAAAATCAATGCCTTTTATCGTGAAGCATTGACTAAAGAGGTTTCATCAAATGATGTTAAAGATTTCATACATGATAAGTTAAAGTCTGCAATTTGGTTGATCCGTAGCATTGAGCAACGACAAAAGACAATTTTTAAAGTTACTACAAGCATAGTAAAGTTTCAAAGAGAATTTTTAGATAAAGGTATTGATTATTTTAAACCATTAAAATTAAGAGATGTAGCTGAAGACGTCCAAATGCATGAATCGACAATCAGTAGAGTTACAACAAATAAATATGTCCAAACACCTCAAGGGCTATTCGAGCTTAAATTTTTCTTCAGTAGAGGTATTAATAGAGAGAATGGTGAAGATATAGCTACTCATAGCATCAAACAAAAAATAAAACAGTTGGTTCAATCTGAGGATTCATCAAGACCTTATAGTGACAAAAAAATAGTTGAATTGCTGGAAAAAGATAATATCCATATAGCAAGGAGAACTGTAGCCAAGTATAGAGAAATGTTGGGAATATCACCATCCAGTCACAGAAAACGCATCAATACTAAATCGTAAATTTGTAAATTTATAGTTGGACAACAAAACGGCGGAGGATATTTAATGAGAATAAATGTTACATTTAGGCATTGTGATCAATCTGACGAATTGCGTAATTATGTAGAGACCAGATTTCAAAAATTAAAGAAATATGTCGATGGCCCGGTCGAGATGAATGTCGTGCTTTCCGTTGAGAAATTCAGGAATATGGCTGAAGTGGTTGTCAGGGGAGACGGTATAAGGGCGGCCGCCAAGGAAGAACAGAACGACATGCATACCACCATAGATCTCCTGTCCGACAAGATAGAGAGGCAGCTTAAGAGATTTCGTGAGAGGATCCGCGACAAAAAAGGCGCACCGGCCCTGATCCAGGTTGCGGCTGAAGAGGCGGAGGAGGGCGGGGATCACATGATAATAATAGAAAAGATGCCGATAAAGCCAATGCCGGTGGATGAGGCCGTCATTCAACTCCAGACGCTGGGCAGAGATCTGCTTGCCTTTCATAACGCCGAGACTGGCGAGATAAATGTGCTATACTGGCGGAAGGACGGCGTCCTTGGCCTGATCCAGCCATGACGCGTGTCTTTGCCTTAGGCCTTTAAGGTGTATGGTCTTGCCCTTACTTGAGGATTAAGGGGTGGCAATGTGGTCTGACATAGACGGTACCTCAAGTATGAGACTGGTTCAGACGGTAATAATCACCGGCATGTCAGGTTCCGGCAAGAGTACGGCACTCAAGGCCTTTGAAGATATGGGTTATTTTTGTGTCGACAATCTGCCCATAATCCTGCTGCCTGAATTTTTGTCTTTTACTGAAAGCACATCCAAGGGACCAACAAAGGTCGCGCTCGTCATGGATATCAGGGAGGAGACGTTTCTCGAGCAATATCGTTTCATCTTTTCAAAGCTGAAAAGGCAAGGCTTTCATCTTGAGATATTGTTTGTTGATGCAAAAGAAGATGTGCTTTTGCGAAGATATAGCCAGACCCGCAGACACCATCCTTTGGAACAAAGCGGCGAGGTCTTGAAAGGCATCAGGCTCGAAAGAAAAAAGATGAGGGACCTGAGGGAGTCGGCTGACAAACTGCTCGATACCTCTGATCTCAATGTCCATCAGCTCCGCCATAGCATCTTTGATCTGTATGCCCCTAGGATGCGTCTGGACAGGATGGTAGTGCACATTCTATCCTTTGGGTTTAAATACGGCCTTCCTGCTGATGCAAATCTGGTGTTCGACGTACGTTTTCTGCCGAATCCATATTTCGAAGACAGCCTTCGCAAGCTTAGCGGAATGGAAGCTGATGTAAGGAATTTTGTCTTGGGCCAAAAGGACACGATGGAATTCCTATCCCGCTCCGAGGAACTTTTGCAATTTTTGCTGCCAAGATACCGCAATGAAGGGAAGTCATATCTTGTAATCGCAGTGGGCTGTACGGGTGGCCGTCATAGAAGTGTTGTAATTACAGAATATTTAAGGGATAAGTTTGTAAGTTATGGCGAAGAGGTCATTGTCAGCCACAGAGATATCGATAGGGAGGCTTAGAGATGATAGGCGTTGTTGTCGCTGCCCATGGCCAGCTTGCCCGTGAATTGTTAGATACGGCTGTATTTATCGTAGGTAAGGCAGAACAGATACAGGCCGTATCGATCGATCCTGAGCGTGATGTGGATGAGCTGAAATCTGAGATACGTAAGGCGATAAAAGACGTGGATTCCGGCGAGGGTGTGTTGATACTTACTGACATGTTCGGTGGGACGCCGTCCAATATAACCCTTGCATTTCTTGAAGAAAATAAAATCGAGGTGGTAACAGGGGCGAATCTGCCGATGTTGATCAATCTGTGTCAGTCGCGTACTCAAAAAAAGACCTTGACCGAGGTGGCTGATGAGGTTGTAAATTATGGACGTAAAAGCATTAATCAGGCCTCGGCCATACTTAAAAGATGAATTAGGCCTCGAATTGAGGGTGATCGTCAGGCCTGCCAGGGAGGCGGATCTGCCATGGATACTCGCTATTGAAGAGGCGTCGCATCCAAGGCCATGGTCCAGAATGGATTTTGAAAAGGAATTGGGCGGCTGCAGTCCTTTGTCGCATCTTTGGGTCACAGTCCCTGTGGAGGCTGGAATTGTCGCCCGATGTGGGGTGGTGGGCTATGTTTGTTTCAGATGGATCGCGCCCGTACAGGAGGTCTACATAATAAATTTAACGGTGGCGCCTGATTTTAGACGTTGCGGGGTGGCCGCCGGACTAATGGATATCTGCGTCAGATGGGCCAAAAGGCGCAAAGGAATGAGGGTTGTTCTTGATGTAAGGAGGGACAATCTGCCCGCAATAGCATTTTATAAAAAGATGGGTTTTGTGGCGGCCTATGGAGGCACGGATGGCCCTGGCATTTCCATGCGGGATTCCATGGTTATGACCCTTTCAATAGGAGGTTAGAAAGATGGCAATAAGGGTTGGAATCAACGGGTTCGGCCGGATAGGAAGGAATATTTTGAGGGCTGCGAAGACCTATGAGGAGTTCGGCGCTATCGAGGTCGTTGCTGTGAATGACCTTACCGATATAAAAACCATGGCCTATTTGTTGAAATATGACTCTGTAATGGGACGGTTTCCAGGTGATGTCACGATTACGGACAACGGGATGTCTGTCGACGGCAAGGAGATCAGGGTCACGGCGGTAAGGGAGCCGACAGGTCTTGCCTGGGATGAGGTGGGGGTTGAGTATGTGATAGAGGCCACAGGAAAGTTTAGAGATGGCGACCAGGCAAGGGGTCATCTGGAGGCTGGTGCAGACAGAGTCGTAATAACGGCCCCTGCCAAGGGTGAAGACATAACTATTGTCATGGGCGTGAATGAAGACGATTATGACCCGTCAAGGCATCATGTCGTCTCAAATGCCTCGTGCACCACAAACTGTCTTGCGCCTGTTGCAAAGGTCATTTTGGACAAGTTTGGTATTGTAAAAGGGCTTGTGACCACTGTCCATGCGTATACTAACGATCAGAGGCTCTTGGACCTTGCGCATAGCGACCTCAGGAGGGCGAGGGCGGCTGCAGTCAATATAATCCCTACTAAGACAGGTGCTGCATCGGCAGTCGGGAAGGTGATCCAGGGGCTTGCAGGCAAACTGGATGGACTTGCAGTCCGTGTGCCCACGCCTGACGTGTCGGTTGTGGACCTGGTTGTGCAGGTAGAAAAGAAAGCCGGCGTCCAGGAGATAAACGAGGCCATCAAGGCCGCATGTAATCGTTACCTCGGCTATACCGAAGAGCCTCTCGTGTCCTCAGATTTTTTGCATGACAGGCATTCTTCTATTGTTGATGGCCTCTGCACCAAAGTTATGGGCGGCGATCTTATAAAGGTGATGGCTTGGTATGACAACGAATGGGGATATTCCAACAGGGTGCTTGACCTCATTTTGCATATGGAGGCAAGGAAGGCATTTTAATTTATGCTGGAATCAGAGGCGCTTCGTCAAAATTTGAAGGAGACGGCTGTTTCTGCCGTAGAGATAGACCCTAGATATCAGGTCTTGAGAGAGGCGGTGAGGGATTATCAAGGTCTTTTCAAGGCCGCCGATCACCTCATCTATGAGCTCCATCACCCTTTTGTCAATTGGAATGTAGTCATAGGTGAACTCCGTGACTTCGCCATGAAGAATTATGCAACCATAAGCCGCTGCAAGCTTGGCGCGGCCGCGGTCGGCGCACTGATCCAGGCCTTTGAGTTTGCAGCAGTCAGGTCGCCCAAAAAGCCACAGAAGGTCGAGGCCATAGATGGCCTTACCGCCTTTTTTGAAAAGATAGCCCGGACCTCTGACGACAATTCCCTTGCAAGGCTTGCGCCTGTTTTAACGGCAGCCCTTTCTGACATAGACGCCTGGGATGAAGATATGGTCATGGCCGTTTCTCAGAGCTGTCATCCGTTGCCGCGTGCCGTTGCCGTAATTTTCGAGAGACTTAACGGGCTGGATGATTACAGAGGGCTTTGGCAGGAAGCTGTAAGGCTTGTAAGGAAGATACGCAAGATGACTGTTGCCTATTGGCTTGACGTCGAAGATCCCGTGACTTGGTTTGAGGCCACAATCAATCACTATGGCCTTAAGGTCGATGCAGAAGAGATGGCATATATAAAAAAGGTCCTCAAACCGGTATCGCATGCCAGCCTTAGATCCATCTTGAGTGAAATCGAGGCATGTTCCAGCAGAAACGATGCAGCGGACACACTGCGTTGTCTTTTTTCTATGCCGGACCATGTCGACATAGTCAAGAGTTACAGGCTTATCGCCCAGAATCTTGCTGTCGGGTTTGGCGATCGCCCTCTCACTGTAGAAGAGGGTCGGGATGGTACCCACAAGATAGATATACACCTCTTTTTCCTCTTTCGGTTGGTTGAGATGGAAGGGCTTTCCGTCATACACGAGGAGGTGCTGCGACAGATCAACCGCCGGCTTCTTGGCCTGGTAAGGGCTGCGCGGCTCGACCAGCTTCAGGAGGTGCTCCCGAAGAGTTTTTCCCTGCTGAAGGTCCAGACAGGCAATTTCCCTAAGACCGCCATACAGTGTCTTGAGGTACTCGGTGCAGAGGTGTTCAAGCTAGATAACCCTAGGCTTACCGAGCTCTTTTTGGAGCAGGTGGTGGATCTCGGTTTTCAGACGCCAGGCGTTAAGGGTGTCGATGCTGAGTGGCATATACTGTGCAATCCGGCCCACCTTCCGAATGTACGAGCATGGTTGAAATTGATAGGCCAGAAACCAAAGGACTGCGGCACCCTGCTTTCAGCACTCATCATCAACATAAAGCTCGCCGGTACATGTATCAGGGATACAGATTTATTTCAAAAAGACATAAGTCTTTTGCTTAATGCCGATATAGAACCAGTCTACAATTTAATAAAACAGTTTGTAAAGGTCATACCTGTCTATTTTAACGAGATAGGGGCTGAAGGGCTCCTGAGGGATGTCTCGACAGAGATCGATGAGATATCTAAAAGGCAGGATGCGCTCATACATTTTTTGAGAAAACAGAGCCATGTTGAGAGTAACAATCTTATAGTCGATTTTATCGAGGCCATTTTGTGTTTTTGGTACAGTGGGCAGAAAGACGGCCTTGCCCCTTATGTCCCGGCCGATATCTTGGAGCAGGTGCATTCTTCCGGGCCATACGTAGATTATGTCCAGCGTTGTATCCGTCATCTGGCTGTGGCGCTTAATCTTGAGCCATTTGCAGGTCAGATCGACGCACTTTTGAATCTCCCGGATGACGCCCTTTCCAGGATGCTCGATGAGGTTGATGACGTACCGGTTTATGAAAAAAAACGGGTCGAGCTCCTGATAAAGATGTATAGGTTTGAGGTCTTTAAATATAAATTGGGCGTGCAGGAGATCAGATACCATCTTGAGGAGGCCAAGAAATGGGGTTTTGAGGGGCTTGACAAGGTCGCTGAGGCCCTTGAGTTCAATGATCCTCAAAAGAGTCTTGAGGTGATCCTGGGCGAATTGGAGTCGCTCAAGAAGATCATTATGAGTCCGCAGCGTTTTGAGCCGCGGGAGGATGTATACTATAAAAGGCATATCGCTGTGGATATACCGTCCATGTATGGCCGTTATCATGAGCGGAAGTTTGATGCCTTGAGTCTTACTCTCAGGCTCGAAGGCATCGCAAACATGTATTTTGAACAACTCGTGGCCGGTTTCGACGTCCCGTTCATTACAAGGGAGATGTTTATACGGATATCCAAGATCCTTCGACTCTTCGGCAGGGCTGCCCAATTAGACGGTGTATATTCAAGAGTTTTTTATACCTATCTCATGCTTCTTGAACAGTCGCTGGCTATCAGGCGTTTTACCTTTTCTCAGTATATGGATATAGTCAAAGGGCTTTCAGAGGGCATAAAAGATATGATAAATATCTATTATATAAACCCTCACCAAGACCTGTTTTTTCGTATAATCAAGCAACTTGGCCCAGATGGTCTCTTGCCCAAATACAGGGCATTGAAAGAGGCGACAAGCCATGAAGACATGGCTCGCCAGATATCCGAACGGTTTTTTCGTGATCTCATTTCGAATTCGTTCGGGCTCCAGAGTCTCGATAATTTTATTTCCAGGATATATCAGGTCTTGTGCGAACAGAAAGAGGCATTGAGCCAACGGGATCTTGAGCTGCTTTTAAGCTATGAATCCAGGTCGCTGCTCCATTCTATTCGTTCGCCTGCATCCAAGACCAAAAACCTGATACATCTGGGTAACAAGGGGTTTAATCTAGTCCTTTTGGCAGAAGGGGGCGCGCCTGTTCCACCCGGCGCGATCATTACCACCGAGTTTTTTAGATGTTATCCGATCTTTCAGCGTTTTCCAAGGGTATATAAAGACTTCAAAAGGCAGCTTGCATCTTGTATCAAACAGATTGAGGACATGACGGGCAGGAGGTACGGTGACCCATCCAATCCCTTGCTCCTTTCGGTTAGAAGTGGAGCGGCCATATCTATGCCCGGCATGATGTCCACCATCATAAATGTCGGCAGCAACCTCGAGACTATCGAGGGCCTTGCCGCAAAGACCGGCAACGCCTGGTTTGCATGGGATAATTACCGGAGGTTCTTGCAGTCATGGGGTATGACATCAGGTATGGACCGCGAGATCTTTACTAGCCTCATGAAAAGGCATAAAGACCTATATGGCGTACAAAAGAAAAGGGAGTTTTCGGGTGCCCAGATGATGGAGCTGGCGATGGCTTACCGCAATGCCCTTTTGGATCATGGCCTCTTGATAGAGGAGGATCCATTCGAGCAGCTCCTTGCAGCTGTCAGGATGGTCAAGGGTTCCTGGGATTCTGACAAGGCCAGGGCCTACCGCGAGATCATGGGCCTGTCGGATTACTGGGGGACAGCCATCATAGTGCAGGCTATGGCATATGGCAATCTTTCGGAGTCATCCGGTACAGGGGTTGTTTTCACTGCAAATCCCAAAAGGAAGTTGGATAGGGTAAGTCTTTGGGGTGACTTTACGCCAGGCAATCAGGGCGAAGATATCGTAAGCGGGCTTGTCACCACATACCCCATCTCGGTGGAACAGAAAGAGATACTCGGCCTGGATTCCGAGATGACCCTTGAGGAGGCATTTCCTGAGATATACAATGCCCTTTTGGATCTCTCAAATCATCTGATATACAAGAGGAAGTGGAGCCATCAGGAGATAGAATTCACCTTTGAGGGGCCTGAACGCGATAAGCTGTATATACTCCAGACCAGGAATATGAGCACTAAAAAACATGACGCGTTGGCGGTGTTTATCAAAGACCAGGAGCTTGATGCGAGCTATCTCGGCCGCGGCATAGGGGTGAGTGGCGGAGCCCTTTCCGGAAAGGCGGTGTTCAGCATGGCGGAGATAGAGGCCTTTAGGGCGCGCGAGCCAGATACGCCGCTTATATTTATAAGATCTGATACGGTTCCTGACGATATAAAGGAGATCTCGCTTTCCCAGGGCCTCCTGACCGCCAAGGGCGGGCAGACTTCTCATGCAGCTATAGTGGCGTTTGGATTGGATAAGGTCTGTGTAGTCGGTTGCAAACAGCTCAAGGTGTTCGAATCGGAAGGCCTTGCAAATATCAATGGCAAGGTTATACATTCAGGAGATTATATAAGTATTGACGGAAGAAAGGGTATGGTCTATCTGGGCAGACATCCTGTCCTTATGAGAAAAGGTTGACCGCAGCTCCCGTGGGTGTTTAAAAAAAATATTGGAGGACAGTCATGATAAGCATTGAGAATGAAAGGCGCCCAATAAAACTTGGTAT
>NZ_JBMFRG010000042.1:0-17782 GCF_049968175.1 Dissulfurimicrobium sp. | reverse complement strand
CCTGTCTATACGACAGCCTCTACGTTCAATGGCGCTGATCATAAAGGATTCCCATCCTGATTCATTGGGAAACGCCGTCACAAGGCAGATAACCGGTTTCGGTGGAGATCGCCGCCTCTATCTTGAAGATCTGCGCACCCATTTGCCGATCGCCGCCATAGATGAGCCGATTCAATTTAGCCGTTCACACAGACGGCTGGCCGACGCTGCAGCCAAAGACCTGCGGCGGCTACTGGAAGTCAACGCTGCCTTACACCTAAGGGAATTCAAACATCTAAAGTTATTTTACGGCACCAAAGAGATCAGACGGCTGCTGGACCGCACCCTTGATCTGGCACGCATCGCCACTGAACGGGCTGAATATATGCTGAAAGACGAAGGGGCGAAACGCCTCAGGAGACTCTTTATCGAACTCGTATGCGACTATGGGCGCATCAGTGGGTTACACATACAGTCACAAAAGATCGACGCCTATCTCAAACGGTTTCAGAATTTTGAGACTGCGATGGTGCATGAATTCACCAATCGCCGGCTAATACGATTTGCTCGCGCATCGACCTTCTGGCGCTCGTTGCGACTCCGCCTCTCGCGACGTAATAAAACAGGCGACAGACAGGGTAAAAACGGCTAAAGAGACAAACCGCCCGCCCGCCCCATGCCGGCGTAAGAAAGAAAAACACAATATCCATGCAACCTGGTACAAATTTTGCTTAATTCCATTAAAGAAGATTGAATTCTAGCGAGGTACGCATGGATAAATACGAGCTGCAAAATGGGTTCGAATGGGACGACAAGGTCATTTTGATCACGGGTGGAACGGGTTCATTTGGAAAGGCCTTTGTAAAAAAACTGCTCTCCGAATACCACCCAAGGGCAATAAGGATATACAGCCGCGACGAACTAAAGCAGTTTCATATCCAACAGGAAATAAACGACACGAGACTTCGCTTTTTCATAGGCGATGTGCGGGACAAGGAGCGCCTTATCAAGGCCGCGCGGAATGCGGATGTGATCGTCCATGCCGCCGCCATGAAACAGGTGCCGGCATGTGAATACAACCCGTTCGAGGCGGTCAAGACCAATATAATCGGCGCAACCAACGTAATTGATGCAGCCCTTGAAAACGCAGTGCCCCGCGTAATCGCCCTGAGCACGGACAAGGCCGTATATCCGGTAAACCTCTATGGGGCCACAAAGCTCTGCTCAGACAAGCTCTTTATCCACTCAAACGTCTATGCAGGCGAGAGACCAACCCGCTTCGCCTGCGTCCGATACGGCAATGTCCTTGGCTCAAGGGGGAGCGTCATACCTGTTTTTATGCGTCAAAAAGAAAACGGCTACGTAACGATTACAGACCCACGGATGACACGCTTCTGGCTCACCCTTGACCAGGCTGTAAACCTCGTGACGAAGGCCCTTGCGCTCATGGATGGTGGCGAGATATTCATACCCAAGATACCTAGCATGAAGATAACAGATCTGGCCGAGGCCATTGCCCCTGGATGCGAGCAACGGATTACAGGGATACGCCCAGGGGAGAAGCTCCATGAGGTCCTGATAAACGAAGACGAAGGCAGACATACCTTCAAATTTAACGATATATTTATCGTATATCCAAACGGCGGAACCAAAAAGGGTAAACCGGTACGAGAAAATTTTATGTACACGAGCGATACAAACGACCTATGGCTTACAGTCGAAGAGCTCAGGTCTCTTCTGCAGCAGGAAGGCAGCCTTTGAGCAGGAAATTTCTTCCATACGGCAGGCATTTCATCACGGAAGAAGACATAGAGGCGGTCTCCAGGGTCCTGCGCTCTGACTGGCTGACGCAAGGGCCGGAGGTGAGCGCCTTTGAAGAGGCCCTGTGTAGACTCACCGGCGCAAGATATGCAGTGGCCGTGTCAAACGGCACTGCGGCCCTGTATCTTGCCTGCCGGGCGCTCGATATAAAAGAAGGTGACCTGGGAATTACAACGCCGCTTTCCTTCGTGGCATCGGCAAACTGCATGGCCATTTGTGGCGCAAGGGTGGATTTCGTTGATATCGAAATGGGCGCATACTGCATGGACCCCGAGGCCCTGGAGAGGTTCTGCCTTAAATCCGGACCGCCAAAGGTCGTGGTCGCGGTGGATTTTGCAGGCATACCGGCCGCTCTCCCGACCATTTGGGACCTGGCAGGGCGCTTTGGTTTTCATGTGATTGAAGATGCGGCCCATGCCATCGGCTCCAGATACCTCTGCGATGAAAGATGGATCAACTGCGGGGAGTGCATCCACTCCGACCTTGCGATATTCTCCTTTCACCCTGTAAAGACCATAACCTGCGGCGAGGGCGGGGTCGTGCTTACAAATGACGATGGCCTGGCCGAACGTGTGAAGATGCTTGCAACACACGGGATAGAAAGAAGGCATGAAAATTTTGTTACGGACATCCCCAGGATGCCCTGGGCCTACGAGATGCAGGAGCTCTCTTTGAACTTCCGCCTGAGCGACATCCATGCCGCGCTCGGGCTGAGTCAGATAAAAAGGCTCCCTGGTATCAAGCAGAAGAGACAGGAAATTTTTGCATTTTATAACAGTGCATTGAGGGATCTCGAGTCAAAGGGATTGGTTAAACTCCCAACATGGCAAGAAAGACATGACCCCTGCCCGCATCTCTACGTCCTGCTCCTTACAAAGACCTCTCCCATTGACAGGGATGACCTCTATTTAAGGCTGAAGGATATATCCATTGGCTGCCAGGTTCACTACTGGCCCATACACCTTCAGCCCTACTATGCCATGGAATACGACTACGGCCCTTCAAAGGCCCCGAACGCCCTTGAATTCGCCCGAAACGCCCTGAGTCTCCCACTCTTCCCTTCCATGGATCAGGGTGATATGGAAAGGGTTGTTCAGACAATCCATGAGATAATGGAGTAGAGAAGATATGAAAGAGCCAACGATGATCATTGCCGTGATCCCTGCCCGCGGCGGCAGTAAACGCATCCCGCGCAAAAACATCAAGGACTTCTGCGGCAGACCCATGATCGCCTGGTCGATTGAGGCGGCGAAGGCATCCGGATTGTTCGACCATATCATTGTGACAACGGATGACGCAGAGATCGCCGAGGTTGCAAAGACATGGGGCGCTGAAGTGCCTTTTATACGGCCTGCAGAACTCGCCGATGACTATGTAGGTACGGGGGCCGTCGTCAAACATGCCGTCGAATGGTTCGCTGAACACGTAGGGATGCCGGGGTTCGTTTGCACCATCTACGCCACGGCGCCGTTCATACGGTCGTCCGATATATGTAAGGGGCTGGATATGTTATTATCCAGCGGCAGCGAACAGGCATTTACCGTAACCACATTCCCGTCTCCCATACAACGGGCCCTCAGGATTACATCAAGCGGTAGGGTAACAATGTTTCATCCAGAGAATTATCAGGCCCGATCGCAGGATTTGGAGCCGGCCTATCACGACGCAGGCCAGTTTTATTGGGCTAGAAGTACCTCGATCTTAAATTCACCATCAGGCTTTCCTGAGGACGCAATACCGATAATTCTTCCGAGATACAGGGTGCAGGATATTGACACACTTGAAGACTGGCAAAGAGCGGAACTTATTTTTAAGGCATTGCAACTATCAGAGGAAGAAAAATATGAGGGGAATAACAATCGGTGACACAGCCATCGGGGCCGACCATCCTACTTTCATTATTGCAGAGATCGGAACCAACCACGGCGGCAGTCTTGAGCGGGCTAAAGGGCTGATCAATGCCTGTGCCGAAGCCGGAGCGGATGCCGTCAAATTCCAATCTTGGACGGCGGAACTACTTAATAATGTCAAAGAGGTCGGTACAGATGGACGATTGATGGATTCCAAGGCAATTCCGATTTTAAGAAAATATGAGCTCCCTAATGAATGGCACGTCGAACTAGCGGCATACTGCAACTCATTGAATATCCATTTTCTTTCCACGCCATTTGATCTGAAACATGCGCGTCTGCTTCGGGATATCGGGGTACCCGCGATAAAGATTTCTTCATCGGATCTTGTCTATGACGAATTGCTTGAAGAGATATCGACATATTCGCTTCCCGTCTTGCTTTCCGTAGGCATGGCAAATCTTGGCGAAATCGAACATGCACTGGAGTGTCTCGGGCCAGCTCGTGACAGAACTGTACTGCTGCACTGTATTGCAGCCTATCCCCCGATCTATAAAGATGTCAATTTGCGTGCTATCCACACTTTGAGAAAGGCATTTGGTCTCCCTGTCGGTTTTTCAGACCATCTTCCAGGTCATGAAATGGTTCTGGCGGCGACAGCCTTGGGGGCATGTGTCATCGAAAAACATGTAACATTTTCCAGAGAAGACGATACGCCGGATAGTTTTTTTGCATTGACAGTCAATGAGTTGGCATTGATGGTCCAAGCCGTTCGTCGTCTGGAGGCGGCTATGGGAGACGGGCAAAAACGTTGCATGCCGAGTGAAAAGGAGGGCTTGACAGGCGGCCGTCGCTGCATATTCGCCGCACGCGATCTAAAAGCAGGTATGACTTTGACACGCGATGACCTTGCTGTCGTCCGTCCAAATATCGGAGAAATCAAGCCTCGCCATTTGAAGATGCTCATTGGCCGGATACTTCGAGTTGATGTATCTCAAGGCGCCCCATTGGCTTGGCGTCACCTTGACTGGTGACTGAATATATTATCTTATATCTTACAAAATCCGACAATAACTTATAAAAATGTACTGAATGAAAATTCTAATTCAAACTGAAGGATCATCTCAACTCGGACATGGACATATCATGCGAAGTTTCTATTTGGCCCAGGCCGCTCGAAGTAGGGGGCTTGATGTCTACTTTCAAGCGCTCAACCAATATACGGCAGAAATTCTCTATGGTCTAGGCGAGACGACCGTCCTTCAATCATTAGCAAACAACTTCGATACACCTATAGTTATAATCGATACACCAAGAACGATTCCTGTGAGCATTGTCAGGAAGCTTCATGCACGCTCGGCCTTTGTATTAATGATAGATGTCTTGACCGAGGCGCGGATGGAGGCAGATATGGTATGCGATGCCATGATGACACAGCAGCGCGCCAAAAAACTACAGCATTCTAATAAGACTAAATATCTCTATGGCCTCAAATATGCCTGTCTTGACGAGCAATTCAGGCAATATCATGCAATGCCAATACAGACTAATCGAGATAGGCCGAAACTACTTGTCGCCTTTGGAGGCGGCGATATGTTACACAGCAATATCAAATTTCTTACAGCGCTAAGCAAACTGGGTTTTCGAGGACCTGCAGAGATCATCATAGGCCGAGAGTCGAACAATAATGACGAACTCCATTCCATTATTGCTGAATGGCTAGACAGCAAAATTGTATGCGGAGCACGGGACATGGCCAGAAGAATGGCAGACGCCGATTTAGTTGTAACCAAACTCGGCTTGACCCAACTGGAGGCCTTTTGTGTAGGGCGTGATTGTGTCGTCATAGAGCCAACCCAAGCACATTTGGATTTACAGCAAGCACTGCAAGAAGAATACAATAATTGGCCTGTTTGCGAATGTGGATTGGCGGTCGACGACGATACATTTGATATTGCTGCAAGGGAGACAATAGATAGATTGCTGAATCAAAAACAGAGAATAGAGAAAGGACGACTGGCCTGCCAATTAGTGGATGGCAAGGGTGCGGAACGCATTATTGAGGCCTTGCTTCAAGGACTTAGTGACCGAGTGAATTCCAAGAAAGGCAATAACGATGGTTGAAAAAGTAGATTGCCCTGTATGCGGTAGTAATCAAGCAACTGAAATATGGTCCCATGTCAGCGGGATCGCCGATGGAGTTTGCCTAAACTGCGGACATGCCTATCTTACCCGGCAAAAAACTGAAAAAGAAATTATTGCGAGCTACAAAAATTTCAGACAGGCTTATCCCGAAGCATACTTAGCAGATACAAAAAATGACCTGTTTGAACAAGCCCGTTGGCGTTATGAATTCTTGGCGCAAAATATACCCACTGCCGAGGCCATAAACAGCGTTTTGGAGGTCGGATGTGCATACGGCCATTTTCTTTCTCTGTTTTCGCCAAAGGTGATCCGCGCAGGAATAGAGCCATCAATGGATCAAGCTGCTTTTGCAAAGAAGCATTTCAACCTCTCGGAGATTATCAACAGTCCATATGAATTGATAGATAAAAAACCAAAAGAATGGCCAGGGCATGGTTTTGACCTCTTTTGTTCTTATCATGTCATAGAACATGTCAAGAATCCTAGCCGCTTGCTTGCTTTTGCGCGTCGGATGTTAAAACCAAATGGCTATATATGCCTTGCTGCACCAAACCTGTTTGCTCTTTCTCCTGATATTATAGAATATTTCTTTTTGTTTAAGAATTGGCATCTTAATATATTTAGTCCTTCATCACTTTCTAGACTTCTTGCCCAATTTGGCTTCGAGACCCTTCACTGGGAAGTTGAGCCACCGACCACAATGCTTCGCAACAGCTTCATAGTATTGGCACGCAAACAGACTATAAGTCCGGTGCAATTTGTTTCATCCATAAACATCCAAGACTCGGTACAGGCACTGGCCGATTTTCATAACATACTGGATCGATGCATTCATTCTATCAGGCAAGCATTTGACGAATGGCATCACCAAGGATTGACCATCTACATCTACGGTGCAGGCATACATACTACTGCACTATTGGAGCTAAGTGATATAGAAAGAAAATATATCAAATTCATCATTGATGATGACCCAAAAAAATGGGGACTGGAAATAAACGATATCCAAGTAATCAACCTGGATAATGCCTTATCGCGCAAGCCTGATGTTATTCTGGTATCTTCACTGGCGTCGGAAGAAATCATTTTACAAAAACTGGGACAATGCCTAAGAACCGGTATTAAACTTGTAGGTGTATATCGTGATCTAGCACCACACTTGAAGTGAATAAAAAATGGGAGTGGATATGAAGCAATTTAGTGGCCATGATTACGTGATCATCGTCGGTGCAAGTGATCTGGTTATGCCAGCCTATCGTTTAGCCCGTAACAATTTAGGGTTAGGCATTATCGCATTCGATTATAACTCCAATGCCCCTGGGATGAAATATGCCGATGTCGCTATACCAGTGAGTACTAAAGATATGGCAGCAGCTGTTTCTTATGCTCAAGATCTCGCTAAACGATATAGAATCAAAGGTGTTTTTACCTGTGGCGCAGATGTTGAAATCACTGTAGCTGCTATCGCAAAAGCGCTTTCGCTCCCCGGCATTCCGTTAGATGTAGCTAGACGTTGCAATGACAAACTCATGATGCATCGCCATTTAGACACCTTGGGGTTTACGGACAAGGCCCGCTATTGTATTGTCCAAACTAAGAAAGAGGCCATGCGATCAGCGCCAATTATCGGCTTTCCTTGTGTCATTAAGCCGCTTGACAATTGTGCATCGAGGGGCGTCCAGCGTGTCGATGCACCAGATCTCTTGCCTGAGGCTTATGATCTAGCTGCCTCTTTCAATACCTCAAAAGATGGCAGGGTGCTGATAGAGGAATGTTTACAGGGAACAAAACATACTATCGAAATGATCGCTTGGCATGGGCAGTGGCACCTGCTTTCTATTATCGATACCCATTACATATCTCCAAGATGGCCATGCGAGACAGGTTTAAATACCACGCAACAGCCCCTGGCCACGCAAAAAAAGATGTTTATGTTCGCTTCAAACGTCGCCCGACTCATCGGCATCGATTTCAATGCACACAAGGTGGACGTCAACATTGCTCCAGACGGGTCGATCAAACTCATTGAGTTGACTGCGCGTCTGTCTGGCGGCTTTCATTGCCAGTATGCCTCGCCGCTGGCCTTCGGCAGCAATGACATCCTTGCCGCTTTAAAGCTGGCGGTCGGTATGCCCCTTGATGTGGGGGATATTCGGCATAAGTACGAAAAGGGTTCCGCTGTGCGTGCTGTCTTTCCAAAACCTGGCAAGGTTGTGGCCATCAACGGGGTAGAGGAGGCCAAGGCCTCGCCTGGGGTGGCCGAGGTCTTCGTCTGGTGCAAGGTTGGCGACCATGTTGGGCCTTACCTGAATTCAGCAGATCGTCCGGCCTTTGTCATCGCAAGCGGCGAGACGACCGAGGAGGCGATTGCAAACGCCGAACGCGGCGTCGACTTACTGAATATCCAAACCATATGACAGGAAGAAATATGGAGCCTTACACGGTATTGGTGCAGGCCGGTCCAGAAGAAATTTTATATGCATCCAGTCCAGAGGATTTGAATCTTGCGCAATTGAGGAAATGGCCTCACATTAATCAAATATTGATCATGCTTCCCGAACTCGAAGGGGTGGATAAGGCTGTCGAAAAGCTCAACACTTGGGGTTTTCAGAGTTTTGTCGGGGATCCGTATAATGTCTGTCGTAGGACTTGTGCTGCGCAGCAATGTGTTGGAGGAGAGAAATTTGCAGTACGGGTACTCGCCATTTGGCAACATTTGGATCTTTCATATATCGACAGGATGGTGCACTGCATACGTCAAAACAAATGTGACGCTGTGCTGGCGCCACGCGATTTCGATGTAACATTTGCAGCCGATGTGTCAACCTTAAGTGCCTTGGAGAAGATTGGTTCCTTATCTGGCGATTCTCAAGAGGCGATGCGCGCGAAGTTCAACCCTTGGGGATATATGGACATGCACCCTGATGAATTCAGTTTGGAGTACCTGGAGCCCGCTCCAGTTTATATTGCAGCGCAACGCGAAGAACTGCTGGCGACCCGCCGCTGTCATCCGGAAAACGAATTTTTCGGGCGTGATTACGCAGGCTCGCGATATCATTTTTTAGCCCCTATGATACCGCCGGGATTACGCATACTTGATATCGCCTGCGGTGCCGGAACAGGCAGCCATCTATTAAGTCAAAAGGCCGAATTCGTTCTTGGGGTGGATTATCTCGAGGCATATGTGAATAAGGCACGATCCAGATTCTCTGAAAACGATCGGCTGGCGTTTATGGTAGGGGACGGGCAGACCTTTGATTTTGAAGGACGCAAGGCCTGGTTCGATATGGTGATCTCCCTCCATACCCTGGAGCATGTCCCAAATGACCGGCTAATGCTGGCAAATCTTTTTAGAAACTTAAAGCCCGGCGGGGTCCTTGTTGCAGAAGTCCCTTTACTGATGCCGCGGCCGCTTGGGGTACCCATCAACCCGTATCATCTGCGTGAATATAATCATCGGGATTTTTTAGATATGCTACGTGCCGCCGGTTTTGAAATTGAGCGTATCTGGGGGGTTTGCCGCGGCTTCTATGGGACAGTGGAACATGCCCGCGATGCCATTCATGTTCATACACGAAAACCAATCTCCTGATATGATCGTTGAACCGTTATATCTCTTCTCCTTCTTCCATCTCAATCTCGCCTTCTCCTCCATCGAGGAAGAGCAACGCCCCGAGGTAATCAACCGCTGCTATTGGCCCTTGCTGCGCCTTGTCCGCGAGCAGCGCCTGCCGATGGGAATCGAAGTCTCTGGATACACGCTGGAGACAATCAAGGCCCTCGACCCGGCATGGATAGAAGAACTACGCCGCCTCTGCCGCGAAGGCCTGACGGAATTCATTGGCAGCGGCTACGTCCAGATTATCGGACCGCTGGTTCCGGCGGCGGTCAACCGCGCCAATCAGCGCATCGGCCTACAGGTCTATGAAGGCATCCTCGGCCTTCGCCCTCAGCTGGCACTCGTAAACGAACAGGCCTATTCCGCAGGAATTGTGTCGATATATAAAGAGACCGGCTATCAAGCCATAATCATGGAGTGGGACAATCCCGCGAGCAGCCACCCTGAATGGAATCCCGAATGGCGTTATCTCCCCCAACTTGCCTGTGGGTCGGAAGGCACGACCTTGCCGGTGATCTGGAACAAGTCGATTGCATTCCAAAAATTTCAGCGTTATGCCCACGGCGAGATAGAATTGCCTGAATATATTGAATTTCTCAATCAAAAACGAGGCGTTGGCGAGCGGACCCTTGCCATTTATGGCAATGATGCCGAGATATTCGATTTCCGGCCCGGACGTTTCTGTACTGAGGCGGTCATTGGGGATGAGAGCGAGTGGACGCGTATTTCTCGCCTCTTCGAGGCGATCAAGACTGATGGCGGCTTTACCATGATCAGGCCCAGTCAGGTGATCGACTTCCTCGGCCACCCCGGCGCCGGCCACCGCCTGCGCCTCGAATCAGCGGAACAACCTGTGCCCGTAAAAAAACAGGCCAAGTACAACCTCATGCGCTGGGCCTTGGCCGGACGTGATAGCCTTGGACTTAATACCTCATGCTGGCGGTTGTTCGAGGCGCTCGCAGCCTGTTCCGACCCGGCGGAGAGCGATTGGAAGGAGCTGTGCTACCTGTGGAGTAGCGATTTCCGTACCCATATTACAGCCAAACGCTGGCAGGGGGTACAGCAACGCCTGGCCGCCATGCAGCAACGCCTTTTGCCCACAGTCCCTAAAGTGGCCGTCCATCGCGGCCCGGCAAGCCCTGATGCCTTCCGTGTGCGGCAGGAAGGCGCCTTTCTTGAGATCGAAACCAGGCACCAGCGGTTACGCCTCAACCTGTATCGGGGTCTGGCGGTGGACGGCTGGTGGGACAAGACCATATCAGACAAACCACTTATAAGAACGCTCCCTCATGGCTATTTCGATGATATCCATTACGGCGCCGACTTCTATACCGGTCATTTTGTGCTCGAATTACCGGGTCAACCCAAACTTACTGACCTTTCGGCCGTTGATCCGCACTGGGAAATAACAAATGGGCAACTTGTGGTACATGCTGAGATCACAACCAGCCTTGGGCCTGTATGCAAAGAGATCACCATTAATGCCGATCAGCCGAAACTTGGAATCGCATATCATTTCTATTGGCCACGCTGCCCTAACGGCACCTTGCGATTGGGCCATATTACCCTCAATCCGGAACTTTTTGCACGTGACTCCCTTTTCTTCAGCACCCACAACGGCGGAGATGCGACAGAAACCTTCTTTATCCATGACAAGCCGATAAACCACCTTGCCCCTGTGTCCGCTCTGGTGTCAGCCAGCCATGGGCTTGGAGTAACTTCAGGGATTGTGATAGTGGGTGATGCGACACACCGTCTAATAGTAGAGGTGGACAAAACCGCATCCGCCGTCACCGGCCATATCCTATACGCCCCGGTAGATGATCATTACCTATATCGTCTGATCTTTTCGGCAATGGAGATGGATGACACCTCTTGTCATGTGCAAACCCGCAGCTGCTTTAAAAACAGAGAGGTAAGCCTGTGCCTTAGAAGTTCTGGCTCCATGACCACCAATTCCAGGTCCTGAGTGAGCAAGCTGTTTTTGATTCAGATTCCATGGGAGCAGGGCATTTAAGATCTTCCGAGCCCCTTATTGCATGTAAACAGGCGATTCAAAAAAGAGTCTCGTAAAAAGTTATTATATATAACGGCTAAGTAAAAATCGTCAAATGCAAGGCGCGCAAACCCTGAGGAGCGAGGCGTACTTCCTGTCACCGCAGTGACGAAGGATGCAGCGCAATACAGCGGTCGACGACCCTTTGCGACGCCATCAAGAAGTGCTGAGAAAAATTATATTGGGGTCTCTAAATTAGCCTTTATGCCGGGGACAATGCTGGATCTTTTTTCATCTTTTGCACGGCAGCCTCATATGCAGCCTTTGCGGCCTCAAGCCTGCCCAGTGCCATGTAGCAATCCCCAAGCTTTTTAAAACCATCGGCGGAGTCCTTGAAGACCAGAAGATACTGCTCAAAGGCCGAAATCGCATCCTCATAGTTATTTAAAGACATAAGGAGGTCGCCGAGCTCTTCCCATAAGATGGCGGCATTACCGTCAAACACGACCGCCTTTTTTAAAAACCCTATACCCTCGTCAAATCTCCCGGCTTCAAGACAGACTCTGGCTGCAAAGGAGAGCCTGTCCGCCGACCCTTCACAATAAGAAATATCCCTTTCAAGCCTAACGGCTGCGTTTTTAAGATCGTTTTTAAGGTAACTAAGCCTTGCACATAAATAATAAAAACCAGCAAGGCCTTCATCTTCAAACAAAGACCACGCCTCGAGCAATGCCTCCGCCTTCTGAACCTCACCGTTATTAATAGACCTCTCAATACGTAAGGCATAATCAGGCCATGCGCGGCTAATCATCTCTCCTACAGCCCGTCTTTCTCCCTTCAGCGCACCCTTTATCCTGAAAAGCCACTTGGCGAGAAGGCCCGGGAAGACCTCACCCCACCTGAAATAACTCCCGTCCGAGACGCGGTCTTCTTTTTGCAACAATGAGATCCAAGGTTCAGCCGCATCCTTCTTCATCCTGCTTATCTCACCGGCGAGCCTTTGATCAATGGAAACAGCTCTATCCCAATATTCATTGGCACCATCCATATCAAGTAACCCAGCCAGGGCGAGACCCATAAAGGCATTTGCATAAGCACTTTCAGGATATGAAGAAATATATGTCTCAGCAAGCCCCTTAAGCAATATAAAGTCTCCAGAATCTTTATATAATTCCGCGAGTTCTGTAAACATCGTCTCAGAAGGCCTGACGCCGAAGGCCTTCTTAAGGCGCTCTTCGCCAGCCAACCGATGGATGAGACCGTTCAAGACGGCGCTATATTTAATAAATGCCTCTCTCCTAACCGATTCAACCCATTCTATCCTCTCGATCTCAGCTCTTAACCAGAGAAGGTAGCCTTCATCGTTTCTAAGGGCCGTGTTTTTAGCAATCCTGACGTCGTTATCTTTGAGCACCCCATAGGTCAACTCCGACACCTGATCGTGAAGGCCCTTACAGGCATCAATTTCTTTTGTGATGGCATCAAACCTTTTGACCTCGGCGGACAAATCGGACGGAAGGTCCTCAATGGACCCGGCGTCCACGCCAAACCGCCTGAGCTCATCGATACCCCTTAAAACTCGGGCGGCAATCCGGGAACCCCTGTCGATCTTCTTCAAGATCTCTTTTATAATTGAAACGGTCTTCTGGACCTGATCGACAAACCTCGCCGGCCTCCACATCTTCTCTCTCTGCACCGCCTCATCAAGCAACGCCCCGGCGTCAAAAGGCTCTGTCATATATAAATTGACCACCTCGGACAAGGGCATAGACGTTGTCCCCTTGATATCCGCACCCCTTGCGGTTGCATTTATAAACAATCCCTTGTGTCCCCTGATGATCTCTTCAAACTGCGTCTTCATGCTTAAAAAAGCCCTGTCTGTAGGTACCTTTGAACCGTCAACAGCATCTGTATAGAGGATCTCTCTGCCTTTAGGCAACCCTGTCCCCTGAAATACCGTGCCCCTTGCATGATCAGAACCGCCAGGCGATGTATAAGCAAGGTCCTGACCGACAAAGATCATTGGATCGGCGCCCATGTGTATAGCAAGGCCAAGCGAAAGATGCGCCACTGACAACATAGGAGGCATGAAATATCTCACGCCAAGGAGCCTTGTCAGCCATAGTTGAGGCAGGTCTTCCTCAAATGTGAGAAATCTATACTTGGCCTGAAACCGCTTTAGTATCATTGGGCAGGCCTTTGGTGGCACAGCAAGCGCAAAAGGCCACGGCCTACAGATATGGTCTGAAAGCTTTTCAAAATTTATCGCCTGCATATCAACCGAGGTCACAAAGTCTGGAACGATACCCGCACCTAAAAGGGTATTCAATGCAGCATCAGCAGTAATCAATACGCACCTGTCTCTGGCGCGCCTGATATCTTCAAGACACAAGTCAAGAGACGGACCAGCCGCGACCAGCAGGGCCGGTCTACCCTTAAACAGGTCTTTCAGAACGTCCGCATTGTGGAGATGGGGGAGCATGGTAATATTGGAGAGACGATTTTTGAAAAACAGCTCGCCGAAGTATATAGTGGTACTGCCCATGGTGTTGATCTTATTGAGCATGGTGTACACATCCGCATCTGTCTGCCCATACAGACCTTTCTTCCAACAAAAACTAGGGGTATGACGCAGGATGTGGGTATCCGAGACAGCCACGTCGCGGCTCAGCTCAATCTCCATGCTCTTAAGGTCTATCACACCCACCTTCATATCAACCTTTTTTGAAAAGATGAGGTCGGTGAGATCGCTTGCCATCAAAGCAGTCATAAATATGTCAATGGACGGCTCAATAATCACTATCTTGGCGAGATGGGGCCGCTCCCTTAAGACTATGAGCGGGCCATATCCAAGTCCCATGCCGATGAACACCGCAACACCGGTAGAGGCTGGCGGCACGGTCTGTAGATGCACCGCCGCATCTCTCATAGGGTCGTCCATGCCGTAGGCAAGGAGGGTACCTGATGGGAGATCATACTTTAAGGTCAAGACACCCGTCTTCCCTTGCACGAGCTCTCCTGGTGGCATATAATTATGTAATTTTACTAAGTTATAAAGCTTGGGAAAGACCTGTTCCAAGGCCTTGAGGTTTAATTCAAACGTTTTATTCATATCACCCCCTGATCCAATTCATCCTCCCTAGCCGAAGGAATAGGCCATCAAAGACTTTCACTTATCTTATTATTGATTTATAATTTTATTTAATTTTGATGACGTCGCAGAAAGTCGCCAAATGCTGCGCTACAGCCTTCGTCACTGCGGCGCACAGGAAGTACGCCTCATTCCTCAGGATCTGCGCGTCTTGCATTTGACGATTTTTACTTAGCCATAGTATATAACGACTTTTTACAAGATCATCAATTTTAATAATACAAAAAGCTTTTATTTGCTGAACAAGAAGATATCTATTATGAAAATCGAAGAGAACACCGTAGTACAAATAAATTATTCATTAAGCTTAAGGAATGGTGAGCTACCTGAACGTCTAAAGCGGCCGTTTACCGCCAAATTCATCTATGGTAGAGAGAGGATACCGGCGGCACTTGAATCTGCCCTCGCTGGCCATGAAGAAGGAGACGAATTTGAGGTTACGATACCACACGAACAGGCCTACGGACCATATAATCCAGATCTCGTAAGTGAGATAGACATCTCAAATATAAACCATCCGGAGAAATTGAGAGAGGGAGCATATTACGAAGAAACAGGGCATGACGGCAAACGGTTCGGCTTTACCGTAAAAGAAATCCGCAAGGACTCGGTGATTGCAGATTTCAACCATCCGGCGGCTGGAAAAGACATGATGATGAAGGTGACTGTAACCGAGGCACGTCCTGCGTCATACATGGAACTCATCGCCGCCATGGGTCCGTCCATGCCGAAAGGAAAGGGCTGAGCATGCTAAAGACGGCCCGTGAGGCTGTCAGATCCCCCATCCTGGACACGGTCAGGGAGACAATAACAAGACACAGGCTCTTTGAACCAGGGGCCAGGATACTTGTAGGGGTATCAGGTGGACCTGATTCTATATGTCTCCTTCACATATTATATCTCCTTAGTGGTACATGGGATATAAAGATCGAGGTTGCACACTTCGACCACAATTTGAGAGGCGAGGAATCAAAAAGGGATGCGCGTTTCGTGGAAGAAATGGCCGGACGTTTCATGCTCCCGTTCCACCTCGGGACGGGAGACGTGAAGGCATATGCGAGACAAAATGCCCTATGCATCCAAGACGCCGCACGGGCGTTGAGATACGGATTTTTTAAACACGTAAGAGAAAAAACAGGTTGCACCTACATAGCTACCGGACACACAGCCGACGATCAGGCCGAAGAGGTTCTTATGCGCCTCTTGAGAGGTTCTGGACTCGCCGGCCTGAGCGGTATTCCGCTGCAGAGACAAGATGGAATCATACGTCCGCTCCTTAAGGTCTCAAAAGAGGGTGTGCTCAGGCATCTTGCAGCCTTCGGCCTCGAGTTTATAAAAGATAGCTCCAACGATAACCCGAAATATCTACGAAACCGAATCCGAAAAGACCTTATACCGTTTCTCGCAATGAAATTCAATCCGGCCATAGTAAATACGTTAAACCGTATGACAAGTCTCCTCTCCGAGGAACACCAGCTCCTTGAAGACATGGCCGCCTCCGCATTCGGTAGGGCCTTGATGTCAAACGGCGGCTGTCATATGGTATTCGATGTCCTAAAATTACGCCTCAGCCAGCACCAATCAGGCGAAGAGTTTATCAATCTGCGCTCAAAAGACTTGAAGGTCTAAACGGCGCCATAAGGAGTATCCACCTCCAAACCATAGACTCAATCGTCATGGGGATCGATCCAGGCGGGAATTGCCCATTGCCCGGAGGTTCAGCAGTGGCCCGACGTTACGACAGGCTTATCTTTACAAAAAAGTCCAGGCCTTGTAAGATGTCACCGCTACCCAATCCTCGACAAAAGTCGGTACTAGTCAACGGCCCAGGGCTTTGGAAGACCCCTTCCGGCAACGGCCTGATAGAGCTGACGATTACGGACTTAAAGGATGCACTCGACAGCCTCAGACGGCATGGATCTGGTAAGACGCCGGCGTTCTTTGTAGATGCCGATACCGTGGCCTTTCCCCTCGAGATCAGGGCAAGAAAACCTGGTGACCGCTTTGTTCCATTCGGCTCAAACCGCCTTGTAAAGCTCAAGGATTTCTTGATCGCAAGAAAAGTGCCTCGCGTATTGAGGGACGACTTGCCGCTTCTCATCTCTAGGTCAGACATAATTGCGGTCGCCGGCGTAGAAATCGCACATCCTTACAGGATCAACGCATCAAGTCGACGGACATTGCGCATAATCTGGCACAGGCATGACCGGTGCAATTTTAACCCCGAAGACTGTTTTACCACGGCATAAGGTCTTAAAACTTAACAGTTGCACAGGGACAACTATCCGGTTTATTTTGTATACGAAAGACCTTTGAAAGATAAAAAACCGCTATTCATACTGACAACGATACCATAATTTATTATTATACTGAATTATATTGTCCAGATGTGGAGGACTGCATTGAATGCATTTTATAAAAACCTAAGTCTCTGGCTGGTCATAGGCCTTGTCATGATATTCCTGTTCAATCTCTTTAACAAACCGCAAGAGCCTGTCAAGGAGATCACATACAGTGATTTTATAAATTACGTTGAAAAAGGCCAGGTCTTAAAGGTATTAATTGAAAATGAAAGGGTAAAAGGCTTTTTCACGAATCAAGTTGCCTTCCGCACGGCTATACCGGCGAACGACCCAGATCTCCTGAAACTCCTTAAGGAAAAAGACGTGGAGATTCAAGTAAGACCTGTAGAGGAGACGCCATGGTATCTTACGCTTCTCATCTCATGGTTTCCGATGCTCCTCTTGATAGGCGTATGGATATTTTTTATGCGGCAGATGCAAAATGGTGGGGGCAGGGCTATGTCGTTCGGAAGGAGTAGGGCCAAACTACTTACAAATCAAAGCATAAAGACCACCTTTGCAGATGTCGCCGGCATAGAAGAGGCCAAAGAAGAGCTTGGAGAGATAGTCTCCTTCCTTAAAGATCCCCAAAAATTTACCCGATTGGGAGGCAGGATCCCCAAAGGCGTATTGCTCGTCGGACCTCCAGGCACAGGAAAGACCCTCCTTGCCAAGGCGATAGCAGGAGAGGCTGGGGTCCCCTTTTTCAGCATAAGCGGATCGGACTTCGTCGAGATGTTCGTGGGTGTAGGCGCATCAAGGGTAAGAGACCTCTTCATCCAGGCCAAAAAAAACGCTCCATGCATCATATTTATTGACGAAATCGACGCCGTAGGCAGGCACAGGGGTGCCGGTCTCGGCGGAGGCCATGACGAGAGG
>NZ_JBMFRG010000041.1:0-18775 GCF_049968175.1 Dissulfurimicrobium sp. | reverse complement strand
AAACCCATCTCGCCCAAGGACCTGCTGAGGGAGGTGAGGGGGGTGTTGGGGTAGAAGGGATGTTGAAATTAAGATACGACATGAGGCTTGGACCCCGCAATATCAAATATGTCTTATCTATACTGACGTCTTCGTTATGGATGATAATTGGATCATCTGGAAGCGCCTGTGCGTTTCAGGCGCACGGTTCTCCAGAAGGACTCTATGCCCATCAATTCGCTCACATACTGTATGCATCCTCGGTGACATGGCTGGGCTATAGGATTAAAAGGAGCGGACTCATGAAAAACAGGCCGTGGAGACTTATATCCATCAGTATGTTTATCCTTGCCTGGTGGAACATATGGGCGTTTTGCGGCCACATCATTGAATATATGCTTCCATCGGGGCATTTGGGGCCTATACCGGGTACAGACAGGCCTGGGATCTTAGTGGCATCATGGCTGGATATAGCCTATTACATACTTAAATTCGACAATCTCATCTCCGTCCCCGCCCTGTGGCTTATCTATATGGCGCTTGCAGAAATGAAAAAGACTGTCAAATGACATATCTATCACTCTATCCCATCGTGGCCGTTGATATGCTTGGCTGCCTGGCCATGATAGCCATTGCGACAAGATGTCTTGCGCTGGCCTATGCAATATACCGCTCAGATACCGACAACGCCCTTTCAAACTATCTCCTACTCCTAATAGCGGCCATATTTATCTTTTCCATCTCGAGATCACTCGGCCATATTGTAAAATACATCCTACACCTTTTCGGCTATATCTCAGTCTGGGAAAAGATATCTCCTGTCAGCGGGTCTATCAACACCATAACTTTCGTCATAATAGCCTCCGTCACTGTATTTTTTGATCGGGTCCAGGCCGTAATGGACAAGATGTTGCATGACAGAATCAGCATAGAAAAGACGAGTAAAGAGCTGCTGCAACTAAATAGAGAGGTTGAGATGATAGTCTCAGAACGGACCCAGGCCGAGATGGCGCTAAGAATGGCCCACGAGGCGAGGAACCCGGTCATGATCATCGGCGGACTCGCTAGAAAGGTCTTGAAAAAGATGCCGACAGAAGACCTTGAGCGGCCGTTGATGGAGATGATAATGGTACAGGCCCAAAGGCTTGAAGAGATGATATTGAGGTTTGAAGAGGCAATCTCTAGGACAAAAAAATACTTTTCCCCACAGGAATTAAACGCCATAGTGGAGGAAACCATCGAATTTGTAAGACCCGAGGCCGAACAAAAAGATATAGTCCTATTTTTTGACAGATGCCCTGTAAACCTCTCCTTCCAGGGAAACAAATACCTGATAAAAGTGGCCATTGCTCACATTATAAGAAATGCCATAGAAGTATGCGGCCCTGGGAATTCTATCGAGATAACCACTGATCTGGCCGGGAAGACAGTGTCTGTCACAATAAAAGACAATGGTCCAGGCATACCCGATGAAATCAAACCGCATATCTTTGAACCGTTCTACAAGACACACCACGGCGAAACAGGTTTAGGTCTTCCATATGTAAAGCAAATCATTGATGAACACAAAGGTGAAATACGGATTACAAGCGCCAAGGGGAAAGGGACTACGGTCGAGATACGTATCCCGACGCACCTATCGGAGATGACGAATAAGGCTTAAGTTTCTATATTATCTACTTGATTTTACCAGTCTAGTTTGGCATCTTATAACCATGTAACTTAACCTGAGATGGGACTCTACAAGGGGTAAAGATGAGAAGTGACCAAATGAAAAAAGGCGTGGAGAGGGCCCCACACCGCTCCCTTTTTAAGGCTATGGGCTATATAAACGATGAACTGAGCCGCCCGCTTATCGGCATAGCAAACTCATTTAACGAGATCATCCCAGGCCACATCCACCTCAGGCAGATAGTCGAGGCGGTCAAGGCAGGCATCCGCATGGCAGGCGGGACACCCATTGAATTCGGGTGCATAGGGGTCTGTGACGGCATAGCCATGAATCACCCTGGTATGCGATATTCCCTTGCCAGCAGGGAGCTCATCGCCGATTCGGTCGAGGTCATGGCCCAGGCGCACCCATTCGACGGCCTTGTGCTGGTCCCAAGCTGCGACAAAATCACCCCCGGAATGCTTATGGCCATGCTGCGCCTCAACATCCCTGCTATAGCCATAAGCGGCGGTCCCATGCTGACAGGCGAATGGAGAGGACGCAAGGTCAATCTTATAACAGTGTTTGAAGGGATCGGCCAGACAAAGGCCGGCAAGATGACGGAGACGGAGATCTCTGAGCTCGAAGATGAGGCCTGTCCAACCTGTGGTTCCTGTGCAGGGATGTTTACTGCCAACTCCATGAACTGCCTAACAGAGGCCCTCGGACTTGCACTTCCAGGAAACGGAACCATACCGGCGGTGGCTGCGGCCCGCATAAGGCTTGCAAAAGAAACCGGGATGCAGATCGTACGCCTGATCGAAAAAGACCTGAAGCCAAGGGATATCGCGACGCCTGCTGCGTTTAAAAATGCTATTGCCGTTGACATGGCCCTTGGCTGCTCCACAAATACGGTCCTCCACGTCCCGGCAATCGCACACGAAGCTGAGATCGATCTCCCACTCTCAATCTTCAACGAAATAAGCCTCAAATCCGTTCATATCTGCAGCCTCATACCGTCAGGCCCTCACAGCCTTAAAGACCTCCACCTTGCAGGCGGCGTCCAGGCCGTTATAAAAGAACTGACGACGCTTTCGTTAATAGATATCAAGGCGTTGACAGTTACCGGCAAGACAGTAGGGGAAAATATAAGAGATGTATACGTGAAAGATAGAGACGTCATAAGACCTGCATCAGATCCATATCATAAAGAAGGAGGGATTGCCATACTTTACGGCAGTCTCTCGCCGAATGGTTCGGTGGTAAAGCAGTCCGCCGTAGCGCCTGAGATGCTGAGACACGAAGGCCCTGCACGGGTCTTTGAATCTGAAGAAGATGCATATGGCGCGATACTCGGCGGGAAAATAAGGCCTGGGGACGTGATCGTGATACGTTACGAAGGCCCTAAGGGTGGACCTGGCATGAGGGAAATGCTCTCTCCAACTGCAGCAATAATCGGTATGGGTCTAGGCAAGGATGTGGCCCTCATCACAGATGGAAGGTTTTCAGGCGGAACCCAAGGTGCGGCCATCGGCCATGTCTCGCCTGAGGCCGCGGAGGGTGGCGCAATAGGACTTGTCAGAGATGGTGACATCATCAAGATAGACATACCGGCAAAAAGGCTCGATCTGCTTGTAGATGAAAAGGAGCTCGAAGAGAGACGCAAGACCTTCAAGCCCATAGGACCAAAGGTCACAATGGGATATCTTGCAAGATATGCTGAACAGGTCACAAGCGGTGCAACAGGCGCGATACTCAAAAAATAAATAATCGGAGGTACAGATGCCTAATAAACTTAAACTTCTGATACATGTTGCCCAGGCCGATAAATGGGACACTGCCGCAGGAAACGCCATAAATTTTTTAAAAACCAAACAAACGGGAGAGGAACTCAGGGTTAGGATGATTGCAAATGCAGACGCCGTAACAAGATGCACACAATGCGATAGGCCCCTTTTTGACGTATTAAAACAGATCGTCCTGGAAGGCGGTGAGATATACCTGTGCGAAAATGCACTCAGGAATTTTGGGATCCATGTCTCCAGACTCCCCGAGATATTCAAGACCGTGCCGGCTGGCATTAGGGCGTTGGTCGAACTCCAGAACGACGGTTGGCGCTATGTAAGGCCGTAAAGCCGTAAAAATGTTGAGGGATTCAGTTGGGTCTGGATTTCAATGACCAGATAGTGTCTGACCTCTCTTATTCGATCTATCCGAGCTGGTTCGAACCCGCCATGTTAGGTGCCAAAACCTGTAATAATCGGATGCAACTATATCACAAGGCGATATGCCCACCTTCTGACAGAAGCGACATAGATTTTCTTTGTTTCTACAGATTACGTGAAAGGCGCACCATCTCTTTGAGCTGAAATTTTCATGTATGGCAATATGACCTTGTTCGGCCCATGAGATTGCGTGCAATATCTCGTCAAGCCTGAAAAAACGGATACCCAATTCTTCTGTTGTAGCCCCTAAAATATCCACCAAATCCGAAAAGGGGTCGCCTTTGCGCCTCACCACTGTTAATAATCTCTTTTTTAAGTTATTATAAATAATAAAAGGTCTCTAAATGAAATTTAGTCATAATTAATTATAATAGCGGCAGCGGCAAAAGAAAGGAGAAATATGTCGAGGACATCGAAGATCAAAAGAAAGACATCCGAGACCGAGATAAGCCTTGGCCTTGTTCTGGACGGTTCCGGAAAGACTTCCGTCAAGACTGGAATTGGTTTTTTTGACCACATGCTTACACTTTGGGCCGTCCATGGATTCTTTGACCTGGATCTTGCAGCAAAAGGGGACTTGGACGTGGATTTTCACCATACAGTGGAAGATATAGGTATTTGTCTCGGCAAGGCCATAGCCGATGCCATTGGCGACATGAAAGGCATAAAACGTTATGGAGGCGCATCGGTCCCGATGGACGAGGCCCTTGCCAGGGTGGATGTCGATGTATGCGGGAGACCCTTTCTGGTCTTTGATGCCAAGCTGTCGACTGCCAAGATCGGGGGGTTCGATGCCGAGCTCATAGAGGAATTTTTAAGGGCAGTCGCCATAAATAGTGGTATTACCCTCCATGTTCATGTACCTTATGGTAAAAACAACCATCACATTGCAGAGGCGATCTTCAAGGCCTTTGCAAGGGCGCTCGACAAGGCGCTGCAGCTTGAACCAAGGCTTTGTGGTAGGCCGCTTTCAAGCAAAGGTGGATTTAATGTTGGCTCTCAATAGAAAGGAGATATGATGAAATCAATCCAGGCTAGAAGATGCCTTTTTATTTTATGCCTCATCCTCTCAGGTCTCATATTTCAATCCTGCGCAACAGTATTCTATAAAGAGGCCGCTCCTCCGCTCCCAAACATAAAAAGTATAGCCGTCCTTCCTATAGACAGGGCGGTCACCAAGCCTGGACAGGAAAAGGCCACCTGCGCCCTGAGCGACACAACCTTCGATACAAGCAATGTCCCGCCTGAAGCAAGCTCCAAACTCACCGAGACGCTTGTCAGCCTTCTTAAAGACGATCCGAGGTTTAGGCCGATCCCCGAAGGGGAATGCATCGGTTTCTTGAATGCCTTTTTAAAGGCCGACATAAAGGCCTCCCAACTGCACCTTATTCAATCATTTGGAAGGGAGCTCGGGGTCGAGGCCGTTTTATATGGCAAGCTTTACAGGTTTAATGAACGCATAGGCTCATCCTATTCCGTTCAAAGGCCTGCATCGGTGGCATTTAGCTTGCACCTCATAAGGGTATCCGACGGGGCGGTTCTGTGGCAGTACACCTTCGACGAAACACAGCAACCGCTTACTGAAAACCTTTTAAAAGCCAACCTGTACAAGGAATCGGGTCTGAAATGGCTCACAGCCGATCAGCTTGCAAGCTATGGGATCACACAGGCATGTAGATCGCTCAAAAAAAGGCTGCCTTAATCTGAATTCCATAGGATAATACCTTACAACATGGATGTTGCAAACAATCAAGTAGTGGAATTCCTTGAAAATCAGCGCTTTTTTACGGCCATGTGTATAGGCAAAAAGGGCAATCGTTACCACCTTCTCACGCACCTCGGGAGGGAAATGAACCTCCCTGAGACAAGGTTTCTCCATGTTTCGCCGCAGCGGATAAAGACCGCTACAAGGAATGAATACCTTCAGGAGCTTCGATCGATTTTTGCGAAACGCGACATTTTGAAGACGGCGATCAACATACCCGAGTTATGGGAATTGGTCAGGGATGACAGGGAGATTTGGTCTCCAACAGAACTCACAGGACTTGCCTTTAACGTCGAAGACATCGGGCCTGATCACGAAGCGGCTGTGATAAGGGCCGTCATAGACGAACACGTGCACTTCAAATTCAGGGATGGCATGATAGCCGTCCAGACAGCGGAAAACGTCGGGCGCTTGCTGGAGCAAAAGATGCTCGAAAAAGAAAGGCTTGAAAGGTTAAGTGCAGGTCTGGGATGGCTAAACACGATATGGGGAGACGCCAAGGACAAATTGCTCTACGACGCCAAAGATCCGGATATCTCCTATTGGGTCGAAGCCATAAAGGATTTTTGCATAAAAGGTGAGGAATCGGGATATGCAGCCGAGGTGAAGGGGCTGTTTAAACAAGCCGGCCTAAATCGGCCTATGGTACCGTTTTATACCTTGGTGAAGACTGGGATATGGGGTGAAGATGAGAACCTAGAACTGTACCGTTTCGACATCAAGGCCGACTTCCCACGGTCTGTAATCAATCATGCCATGGAATTGGCTAGATCGACATTGGATACCAAGGGTCTACGCGACCTCACGGAAACCTGTATTTTTACCATCGACGGTCCTGAAACCACCGATATCGACGATGCGCTGAGCTTTGAAAGATGCGGAAACGGCCTTGAACTTGGCATTCATATAACCAATTTCGGCGCCAAGATAGACCCAGGATCTCCTGTTTTTGAGGAGGCATTGAGCAGGGCCACTAGTATATATTTGCCTGACCTCACAATACCCATGATCCCGGATATCCTCTCTTCGAACGCCTTCAGCCTCAATAAAAACGAACCACGGGCGGCGTTGTCGTTTTTTGTAAAACTCGACAAAAATGGTACCATACTCGAGACAAACATAGAACGTACTCTAATACGCGTCAGCAATCGAATGAGCTATGAAGATGCCGACTCAGAAATAGAAAAGGGCGGCATATTCTCAGAGGCATATCAACTCGCTAGGATGCTTCAATCCGCAAGGATCGAGAAAGGGGCATTACCTCTTCCAATTCCTGAACTTGTCATAAGATTTGACTCGGAAAAGGGTGTGATGATAAAACTCACCAATCCTGGGCCGGCGCGTTTCCTTGTGGCGGAATACATGATCCTGGCCAACAGAATTGCAGCCGAGTTCCTGAGAGACAACTTCATACCGGCCCTTTACAGGAGCCAACCGCCGCCAAGGGAACAGATCATCTCGGGCGCCGAGACTGACATTAAGGCCAACTTCAGACAAAGACGTCTCATAAGCAAAGGCGGGCTTGTCAAAAAACCCGAAGCCCACCACGGTCTGGGGCTGGCCGCCTATACAACCGTTACATCGCCGCTGAGGCGGGGCCTTGATCTCCTTATGCAACAGCAACTGGACTCATTTCTAAGATGCGGATCGCCGCTGCATGACATAGAGGGCCTGGAAAAGATGTCAGCAACCCTGCAACATGGCCTTGCGGCCGCATCTGCGATCAAACAAACAAGGATGCGGTATTTTGTGCTCAAACACATGGAGGGTCGTATAAATATGCCTCTTGACGCATGGATACTTGATACAGGTCCGCATAAGGTGGTTGCCGTATTGTCCGATTATCTCATGCCGGTCGAACTGCCTAAGCGTCCTGGCTCTACCTACTCTATGGATCAGGATATAAAAGTAAACATAAAAAAGGTAAACGCCAGAGAAAATATCCTGAAGGTCGATTGGTGCAATGGAACCAGACATTAGGCGCCGACTGAACCAAAGGATGTGACGATTTCAAGCTGGTTGCCTTCAAACCTTGACATTTCTTGCCCGCCAGGGCTACCTATAGCCCCTTATTGGGAAAAGCTGCGCAAGGCCATAGAAGACAATAGAGTGGTCATTGTTATAGGTGAAACGGGGTGTGGAAAGACAACTCAACTTCCAAAGATAGCTATAGCGGCAGGTAGAGGCAGACAGGGCCGCATCGTCTGTACACAGCCAAGGCGTGTAGCCGCCATTGCTGTGGCATCCAGGCTCTCAGCAGAGCTTGGAGAAACAGGCCTGGCCGTTGTAGGCTACAAGGTAAGATTCAGGGATCGTACACCAAAGACCGCCATTATAAAATTCGTAACCGACGGCATGCTCCTCGCAGAGCTGCAGAGTGACCCAAGGCTCAGGACCTATGATACAGTGATCCTTGATGAGGCGCACGAACGGAGCCTTAACATCGATATACTGACCGGGGTCATCAAGGGCCTTATGCCATCAAGGCCAGAACTGAAACTAATAATATCTTCGGCTACGCTCCATACGCAGCAATTTTTGAGACTTTTCCCTGACGCCGAGGTGGTGAAGATCGAAGGAAGAGGCCATCCTGTCGATATCATCTACAGGCCCTTTCTTTTACCTGGAGATGAAGCGGCCACTACGCCTGAAGAGCAGGTGGCTGCAGCCATAGATGAACTCCTGGACGGAGGTGGCACAGGCGATGTTCTCGCCTTCCTGGCCACGGAAAGGCAGGTGATTGAGGCGACAAGACTCTTGAAGTCCCGTTGGGGCCGCGATGTATTGATATTGCCCATGTTCGGACGTTTAAGTTTTTTTGACCAACAGCGGATATTCGCCCCGTCACACCAGCGCAAGATCGTCATCGCTACCAATATTGCAGAGACATCTCTCACCATCCCTGGCATACGCTATGTAGTTGACTCGGGACTGGCCAGGATGCTCCGCTACAATATCCGCACAAGGACAACCGCCATGCCTGTCGTCCCAATTTCAAAGGCAAGCGCCGAACAGCGGGCCGGCAGGGCGGGACGCACCGGCCCCGGTATCTGTATAAGGCTTTACAGCAGAGAGGACTTCGAACATCGGCATGATTACACACCGCCCGAGATACTGCGCTCAAACCTGGCCGAGGTGATCTTGAAGCTGATCAGCATGGGGATCAAAGACGTCTCAGGTTTCGCTTTTCTGGACCCCCCATCTGAAAAGGCTATAAAAGAGGGCTTCGATACGCTTAAAGAGCTAAGTGCTTTGGACAGGCAAGGACGAATTACGCCTATGGGCCGTCTTATGGCAAGGCTTCCGCTTGACCCGCGCATTGCTCGCATCATCATCCAGGCCGAAAGGGAAAATGCCTTGAGAGAAGCAATCATAGTAGCAGCGGCATTGGGTATCCAGGATCCTAGAGAACGTCCGGCGGAGAAGGAGGCGCAGGCCGACAGGGCCCACAGCGTCTTCATAGATCAATCATCCGACTTTGCAAGCTATATAAAGATTTGGAACTTCATCCATGAAAAAAGGCAGGCAGGCTTTACAAAGAATCAGATCAGGCGCCTTTGCAAAGACAATCTACTATCTTTTCAGCGTATAGAGGAGTGGATGGAGATCCATGATCAAATACTGGACATCTTGATCGAAACCGGTGGTTTTCATCTCAACGACCGCCCTGCAGGATTCGACGCCCTCCATCGCTCTATTTTGGCTGGTTTTCTAAGCCGCATCGCCTTTCTTAATAAGAAAGAGTCGGTATATGCCGGGGCCAGGGGCACAAAGATCCAAATATTCCCCGGCTCTGGGCTCTTCAAGAGACGGCCGAGGTGGATCGTGGCAGCCGAGCTTGTAAGAACCTCGCAACTCTTTGCAAGGACCGTGGCACAGGTAAGACCTGAGTGGATAGAAGAGCTCGCAGGACCTCTGGCTCAAAGGGAGTATTCAGACCCGCATTGGGAGAGAGCCAGAGGGGAAGTTATGGCGTGGGAGTGCGTAACTGTCTTCGGGCTTGTCGTAGCGGCAAGACGGCCTGTATCCTATTCCAGAATCAATCCACAGAAGGCAAGGGAGATATTCATATCCCAGGGCCTTGCAACGTGCAATCTCAAGGGAGACTATCCGTTTTTGACCCACAACAGGCAGATTATATCCGACTTGGAAGGCCTTGTCGGCCGAATAAGACGGCGTGACATCTATGAAAAAGACACAGCGGCAACTCACCTTGATGCCGGACTCAAGGTGCTTGAAGAGGCCTCAGGCCTTGGACCTATATCGGATGAACGCACCCTTGCCAGGGCGATACGGTTAGTTGGAGACCTGCCTCTGTTTTTGGACAGGGACGCCATCTTAAAAGATATCAAGGCGGATGACATCCAAAACCTATTTCCAGGCCATCTGAATATATCGGGCCAAGAGATAGAACTTGTCTATAGCTTCAGTCCAGGCAACGAAAGAGACGGCTTGACCGCCAGAATACCGCTTGCGGCCATCGGCCGTCTGAGGCAGGAAGATTTCCAATGGCTTGTTCCTGGATTCCTGCCAGAAAAGGTAGATTTTCTTTTACGCGGATTGCCCAAGGAGATCAGAAATAAACTCATTCCTATTGTCGGGACGACAGATGTTATATGCAGACATATTGAGGCACAACGGGATAAAAGTACACTCTTTGACGCCATAGAGGCTACGCTGCATAAATTGTACGACATTACAGTGACAAGGGATCAGTGGCCAGATCAAAGGTCTTTGCCTCCCCATCTAGTCATGAGGTTTGAGGTGATAGATGATGGCGGCAGACCCTTGGCCGCAGGCAGGGATCTTGAGGCCTTGCGCATGGCACTGAGAGAAAAGGTGGCCGTGGATCTTGATATGACCCTGGGCTGGCTCAGGCGCTGTATTGAGAGACCGGTTCCTTCCCTAAACGACCTGCCAGATCTGCCTGAACAGCTGTCAGTAGGACCGGACGGTCTAGGCATCGCCTTCTTCCCTGCCATTGAACGTGATGAACACGGTGGCCTACACATCAGTGTGCTCCGTTCCCAAGACGAGGCGATATCGATGACCCGCCAGTCGCTGAGATGCGAATTCTCCTTTGCCCTCGCAAAGGAGTTGCACTATCTTAAAAAAAATATATCACTTATAGAAGTCCCTCTTAATGTCATCCATTGGGCTGGCGGCGCGGAAAGACTCAAAGAATCCATGGTTGAATGGATCGAAGATGTCTTTTTTGGCCGGTGGTATTGGCATGGTCTGCCTTCCAGAGGCGACATCCTCAAGAGGCTAAAATACCTAAAGGCCAATCTCTATAAAGACGCCCAAATACATTTGAAACAACTCAAATCTCTCATCGTTCAATTGGGCGCAACCATGGCTCAGGTGGAACGATTGGCCGAGCGTAAAGGCCTTGCAACCAAGCAGGCCTACAAGGAGATGCGTATGGAACTCGACGAGATGTTCCCACGCGGTCTCCCATGGGCCGTCGCTCCTACTCCTGAAGAGGCCGGCGACAGATCGGACGAATCATGCGAGGCCATGACAAGACGGCTCAAGGCCCTAACCATCCGCGCCCAGAGGGCTTATACAGACCCCTTGAAGGACGCCGCAAAATCCCAGCGGGTCAGACCGTACAAAGAACGATTGGATACAGCGAATGCCGCTTTCAGTCAAGGGAATAGACCCGCTGAACTCGCTGGGCTCATAGCGGAATTCAGGCTTTTGGTTATAGAATATTATATCTCTATCTTTGCGCCTGAGCTGAAGACCATCGTCACAGTCTCGCAAAAACGCCTAGATGAGAAGTGGGAGCATATCGCAAAGGTCCTACAGGACGGCGCAATGACCAAAAATGGACCTTGAGTCTTGATTGCGAATTTTATCTCGGCAGAGATTCAAATGGAGACATGCGGCCTTCAACACAAAGACCCCCATGTCTCCATCTACATGGATAATATTGATCTAGACGCCTTCAAATTCCTTCGCTGCGGCAAGCGCCTCGGCGTCCACCTTGCCCTTGTCCTTCATCATCGAAAGGATCGCCGCGACAAGATTCATGACAACAAGGACACCTATAACAACGACGAAGCCGCTCATAAAGGCATGGTTTTTTAAGTCAAGCGGGATCCTGCCGTTTCTAAATACATGCGCCACACCTTGGAACCCGTGTTCAGACAGATATCTATGCTCCAGGCTTGAAAATAGAAGTCCAGAGATATCTACACCGAAAATCAGACCCAAAGAACGCATCATATTCAAAATGCCGCCAGCCAAACCGAGTTTATTTCTTGGTGCGGCACCCATAATTGCACTATTGTTCGGCGGGGTAAACATACCCATCCCGATACCCAAAAGGATCAATTCACCGACCAAGCTTTCTTGCTGCCTATCAAGCAACGGCCGAGGACCTACGCGCCGATGCCGAGCCTGGCAAGATTCTTCACGAGACAAGGCAATGCGAGCTTGCCCGCTTGAGAGAAATTCCATTTAGCCGCTACTATGGCTCAGTAGATGCAACCCCATTGTTTGTAGTCCTTGCAGGACTGTATTGGCAGCGCACTGCGGACCGACAGACATTGGAGGCCATTTGGCCCCAGATCAAAGCAGCGCTGGAGTGGATCGATCGCTACGGCGATATAGACGGAGACGGTTTTGTCGAATACGGCCACCGTAATACAAGTAGCCTTGTCAATCAAGGCTGGAAAGACTCCGAAGACGCTGTATTCCATGCCGACGGACGCTTGGCTCCTCCCCCCATCGCCCTCGCCGAGGTGCAAGGTTACGTCTATCTGGCGCGGCAATTGGCCTCATCCATGGCCTGCAGTATGGGGGAAACCGCCCTGGCGGCGACTTTGGAAGAAAAGGCTCGCAATCTCCGGGAGCAATTCGAGGAATACTTTTGGTGCGAGGACCTACAGCTATATGCCTTTGCCCTCGACGGCAACAAGCACCCATGCCAGGTACGTACTTCCAATGCCGGACAAGTATTGTTCTCTGGCATAGCTGATCCCAAACGGGCTGCCAAGGTGACACAAACGCTTTTCAGCCCCGATTTGTTCAGTGGCTGGGGCATCCGCACCGTGGGCGCGCAAGAAGCGCGCTTCAACCCAGCCTCATACCACAATGGATCGGTCTGGCCCCATGACAATGCCATCATCGGGTTCGGACTCGCTCGTTACGGCCATATAGAGGAATTGTTGAGGCTCACTTCGGCACTCTTTACAGCGGCTGCATATATGGATTTACGGCGCCTGCCTGAATTGTTCTGCGGATTCCGCCGCCACAGGGACAAAGGGCCGACGCTATATCCGGTAGCCTGCACGCCTCAGGCCTGGGCGGCGGCAGCCCCCTTTGCCTTACTCGCCGCCTGTCTCGGGTTTGAACCCCATGCTGCTCTCAACAAAATCCGCCTGCAACATCCAAGACTCCCTGAATTCATTGACTGGGTACGGATTAAGTCACTGCCCATCGGTAACTCATATCTGGATATACTGCTACGGCGACATGGATCAGACGTGGCAGTGAACGTGTTGAAACGCAGCGGCCAGGCGGAATTGGAAGTAATCCTTTAATGACGCCATTGCTTGTCGCTTGTTTTGTACCTGTATATTAAAATAAGATGCGAAGATTAACCTGAAAAGATTTTACAAAATGTGCAGATGGGTTTAGTTATGGTCGGCTGCTTTAATGGTTGTGCTCATATGCGGTTAACAGAGACATCCAAATCCTTTAATATTCCGTCCCGGATGCTATATATCCAGCCATGTACGTAAAGGTCTCGCCCCTTTCGCCAGGCATTCCTGACAAAACCGGTTCGGCAGACATTGTGCACCTGTTCAATGACATTGAATTCGCACAGCCTGTCAAGCCGCTGCGCGGCATCGAAAATGGCATTGATTTCTTTCATATAGCGCCGGTAAACTTCACTGACATGGCCCAACCAATTGTTGATCAAGCCATATGATTCTATTTCTTCCATATCCATGGCTGTCTTCACGCCACTGCATCCATAATGTCCACAGACAATGATATGCTGCACACTTAGCACCTCTACAGCATATTGAATGACGGCCATACAGTTTATATCAGACTGGACAACTATATTGGCGATATTGCGATGCACAAACAATTCGCCTGGCGGCATGCCAACGATCTGATTCGCCGGAACCCGGCTGTCCGAACACCCTATCCATAAATACTTAGGTGACTGCTGCTTGGAGAGTCTTTCAAAGAAAGCCGGGTCTTCTTTCTTTATGCCGTCAGCCCATGCCCTGTTGTTGTCAAACAAACATTTAAGAGTCATTTTATTTATTTGTTTTTATTTTTATTTACAGAATTATACCTCTTGGGTCGATGAAATAAGTCGCAGTAATGCTATAGCGGCCTCATGCGGTCCTTTGGTTTCATATCCTGGGATACCAAGCCTGGTGCGCAGTTGCCCGACAAAGACACCGCTGCGGATGGCGGTCTCAAAAATCCCCAAGGCCAAATCATCATGCAGCTCACGGTATTGAGGCGGTCCGAAGATATTGGCGAAATAGCTGTGGACCAAGCCGGTTGCAGCGGTGGTGCCCTTGGACATCACGGCGCCGTCTCTGAAGATCTCAATGGCGCGGGCCACCGAGTCAAATCTCTCGATTATAGGGTGATCCTGGTCAACTTCTTCGTAATTGTTGGCATAAAGCAGAAAATCGATAGGATATCCATGCAGCACCTCCTCGATGGTTGTAACCGGCAGCACCACTCTGGCATTCACCTTCTGAGGGCTCATAATGATGGCCCGGTCGATCTGACCGAAGGCATACCCCTGCTGCAGGTCATCCAGCCTGATGAAGGCGCCAGTCTCGGTGCCGTAGGCGATCACACGACCGTCCTTGGCAATCTCCAGAGAGCCCATGTCGTCCGCCACAACCCGCATTTCCTGAACAAGATCTCTACCTAAGCTACGAAAGGCCTCAAGGGATTCCGACTTACCTGCAGCCGTATCGCCTATTATCAAAATATTCGCCTCATTACCACCCTTAAGCAAAATGCGCACCATTGCGCCATGATAAGGCATCCGGCCCAGCTTCATCATGACGATATTGTGTAACGTCAGCGCCATCTTTTTCAAATAACCAAAATAACCAAAGCGATCCTCAAGGGGAATAGCCGCTGTAAGCAGACCATTTTCGGCGTCATCAAAGAAAACGGTGGGCAGATCGCCGAATTTCGCCATATGATCGGCCGGTACGCCAAAGACATACACCGCCTCCGGTCCATCCTCGATCTGTTCATCCAAGGCGAGCTCAAACAAATTGGAAAGTGAGATCCCCAATCCCATGAACCTCCGATGGAAATAAATAAAAATCACCACAGGCCCTACCCTAGCTGGATAGCAGAGCCATTCTTCAGCTGATAGATGGAGACCTTCGATGGGATTTACCGAAACGGCCCTGAACCGGCCAGTACGCGTATTTGTCGGTGGGTCGATTACAAAGGGCGGCGCAAACCAAACCTGCCGGATAAACGGGACATCCTCAAGGGCATCTCTATATGCCGATGGAAGCCTGGAATCTTTTGGAGCTGCAATGACGCCGGCATTGCAGCCGGCAGCTACATGCCGGTAAACTCGAGGATGTGTGCCGGTTATATTTTCACACATGTCCCTGTAGAGTGAACGCACCTGATGGGCCAAGGCGACGAGGGTATCATTGAAAGCTCTGTAAGGTCGCCTGTTGGAACCCCCTGGCCCGACCCCGGCAAGAAGGACCATGTATCTGTCAAACGATCGCCAATAATCATACAACCTTTCGACGAACTGGTGGATGGCATAACGGTAACGGCTTTCCATTAATATGCTGGCGGCAGGCAGGAGCGAGGTCACCTGTTCAAGCGGATGTTCGCTGAGGGCGCGCAGGATATTGATCATCCGCCTTAGATCATGCCCGCTGGCCATATCCAGACCAAGGGAATCCAGCAGGGAAGAGTCTTGGCGGCACAGGCTTTCAACAAAATCCTTGAATATATGCTCAAAGACATCGCTTTGGAGCAGTTCCCTCTTGGACGCACATATCTTGCCATCAGTATAGATGATATATTGCCGCCCTTCCCTGACAAACCCTTTAATCGCCATATTCTCTCCTTTTTTGGCGCCGATATCTGCCAATAGACCTACAGTTTTTTTACATAAAAAAAGCCGAAGATCACCGTTTTAACCGGTAACTCTTCGGCCTCTTATCCCGTTTGCACCCTTGCCAGGCCCATCCGGGCATATCGGCTGTATTTTTAAGAAACAGGCCAGTGCTTCCTTAAAAACACCGGCTGATACTGACCAGCCTTATTAATAAGGGCCCTTCAATATCTAGTTAGAAGATTAAATTAAATGTCAGGGATGTCAAGGTCAGATAACTCTTAATTGAAAAATTAATTATTCGAAATCAATGGGTGCGGCCAGAGTAAAAAGAATTATCCTTTCTCCTGTAACAGTACTGATGTCAGTATGAAGGCTTATCACCTTCTGTCCGACAATGGCCTCCACTGCCGCTTCCAGCAAGGGTCTGCCCTTTTCCATAAGGGCAATCCGCACCTTCTTGATCAACTCCCTGCCGCCATCAATCTCACCAGGTACAGCAAGTTGGCATTCGGCCCGAGTAAGGACCCCTTTGAGCCGAACCAGCACCATATCATCGATAAAATAGGTCTTGGTTTCAAGAGGCCCCCTCCCCATATATTCCTTCTCAAATTTAATGACGACGTCACTTATTTCAGCCTCAAGCTGCCCTTTTGTCTTTTTCATGGCGTCTTAACTTACCTCTTACTTAAAAGTCTGAACAACCAAGTGGGTCGAACGCGCCTTTTTAATTTTCATCCGTCTTTCAGTCCATGCAGCTACATCTTTGATCAAGGCGCGTCTCTTCCTACTATCCAGCCCCACGGCATCTGAGTAGACATTCAAAAAAAACAACCTATGGCGTATACCCAAATGGGCGGCGTCCATATTCATCTGGACAAGATTGCGACATCTCTCGCCCCACGGAAGCCTTAAAATGTATTGACGGTTTCTCTCGTTGTCCAAAAAGGCAAAACGCCATTTATTTTTGTCTGATGGATCCGGATCGGTTATAACAAAAATATTGCCCAATCTCAGGTCCCCATGGCGAATCCGGTGATTGTGAAGCCTTGCGATTTCTTTGGCAAGTGCGGAGATGAACATCTTTTTCTCATTGTTGCCGAGCCTTTCACGCCAGAAATCCATAACCCCCAACCCGACTATCTCCTCTGTAAGGCACCACCCCTCACCCTTAAATCTGGCCTTCATATCTGCGCCATATTCAACGACGTTCGGAGCAAGAAACCCGAGCCTTTTGAGGCGTATAGCCTCCTTTATAAACCTCTTTGCCCTGGCGCCCTTGAATACCGCCTTTATGCCTTCCTTGAATGATCTTTTGATGAAATACTTGAAGTAATAAACCCTTCCATCCATCTTCATACATGAAGCCACCCAAGCATTTGATGAGCTTCTCACATGCCTCCAGCCGCAAGGGAGCCTGCAACTGATCAAAAGCCGTTTCTCTTCCGCTGTTAAAAATATCTCTTCCATAGATATGCGACGTGTCTAAACCAGTGTAGGGATTTATGAATATAATAACTTGTACTGCAGTTTCCTCCATCATATGAACAATTAATATGACAGATCTTCTGATCCTGCTGAACACGAAAAATACCTTTGTTGATTGTCATGACAGTGCAATGCAGTTATCTTAAGGGCTAATACGATAACAATGCCGATATGTTTTACCCAGTGAACACACTTGATTTTAATAAATATATCTTAATAATAAAATGATATCATGTGGCAGGATTACATTGAACTCACAAACGGCGATATTACAACCCTTAATGTAGATGCAATTGTAAATGCGGCCAACAATTCGCTTCTGGGGGGAGGTGGCGTGGACGGCGCCATCCACAGGGCGGCAGGGCCAGAGTTGCTCGAGGAATGCCGCGGACTTGGCGGGTGCGCAACAGGCGATGCAAAAATAACAATGGGTTACCGGCTACCTGCGCGCTATGTCATCCATACTGTAGGCCCAATCTGGCGCGGTGGAAGCCGGGGAGAACCAGAACTTCTCGCCAGCTGTTACAGGCGATGCTTTGAAATTGCCAGGGCATATGAATTAAAAACCATTGCCTTTCCAGCCATAAGCACAGGGGCATACGGGTTCCCAAAGGATATCGCGGCCATGATAGCCGTTGAAGAGGCCAAAAAGGCGATTCTGAAAGATCGGACAATCAAAAAGGTCATATTTGTTTGCTTCAACGCCGATACCAGAAAGGCCTATGAGAGCGCCCTGGCAAAGGCGGCCAGAGTATATGGCGATTAAGATCGTCTTCCACGGAGACCTAAAAGGGCTCGTTTCCATCCCATTAATAGACAACGGTACAATAATCCACAACTCCGACCGTAATGCATCCGTAAAGGACATGATAGAGGCACTAGGCGTCCCCCATACAGAGATCGGAAGGATCGAGGCAAACGGTGAAGAGGTCTCCTTTAGCTACCAAGTAAAAACCAAAGACAGGCTTGATGTATACGCCCTTGACGCGCCGGTTGATTTTTCCATACCATCGCTCTTGCGGCCTGAACCACTTTATGAAATACGCTTCCTTGCGGACGTAAATGTTGGAAGACTTGCCATATTGCTCAGGATGGTAGGTATGGATACAGCTTACAAAAACGGCCTCTCTGACGCCGAGCTTGCAGAGATATCAAGCATTGAGAAACGGATACTTCTCACAAGGGACACAAGACTCCTAAAACGCAGCAAGGTAATATTTGGGCACCTTGTCCGCGAAACCGTACCTTTGAGGCAACTGGCCGAGATCGTCAACCTCTTTAATCTAACATGTAGGCTTTCACCTTTCACAAGATGCCTGGTCTGTAACAGCGTCCTTGAACCGATCGAAAAAGACAAGATAATCTACCGTCTGGAACCACTTACAAAAAGATATTATGACACCTTTTATCTCTGCCCAGGTTGTGACAGGATCTACTGGCCAGGTTCTCACAAAATAAAGATGGAAGAGATGCTGAGATCAATCCGAACTGTCCGACAAAATAGATAGGCTACCATGTAAATTAGGGCCTGTAAATAATTTTGTGTAAACGGTCTTGTTTTTTCATATTCAATA